>NZ_JHVK01000010.1 GCF_000620105.1 Microvirgula aerodenitrificans DSM 15089
CCGGCCCGATTGCCATCGGCCAGTGCGCCGGGACTGCCACCGGCCTGGCACTACCAGCAGGCCAGTAACCTGAGTCAGTCGCTACCGATGGTGGTGGTCGCAGCAGGTCCGGAAGTACTGGCCGGCATGCCCGGTAATCGCCCGCCGTACCACCGTCGCAGGGATGAGTCAGCCTCCTTTGCGCGGCTTTTGACCCCGATCAAGCCTTTCTGTCTTACCCGTGTCATGGACAAAAAATCAACATATAGTGCAAACCTGACTTAAAACACTAGATGTTGTGATGACTGACACGACGCTTATCAATCCGTTGAGTACGCTCGACGAATACCTCAGCCGCGCCGACTGGCGCGTCTCCGCCAACGCGAACCAGGGCTACAGCCTCGGCGGCATGATCCTGAACGCGGCCGGCAAGCTGACTGCCAACTACTGGCTGGATGGCATCTACACGGCGGAGATTGCCCGGGCGCACCGCGACGCGGACTTCCACCTGCACGATCTTGACGTGCTGGCCGGCTATTGCGCCGGGTGGTCGTTGCGCCAGTTGCTGCATGAAGGGTTCAACGGCGTACCGGGACGGATCGAGGCAGGGGCGCCGAAGCACCTGTCGTCGGCGCTCGGTCAGATGGTGAACTTCCTTGGCACGCTGCAGAACGAATGGGCCGGTGCGCAGGCGTTCTCCAGTGTCGACACCTATCTGGCGCCGTTCGTTCGCCGCGACGGGCTCGACGACCGTGCCATCGAGCAGGCGATGCAGGAGTTCGTCTACAACCTCAATGTGCCGTCGCGCTGGGGCACGCAGACGCCGTTTACCAACCTGACCTTCGACTGGACCTGCCCAGTGGACCTGCGCGAGCAGATTCCGGTCATCGCCGGCGAGGAAATGCCTTTCAGCTATGGCGACTGTCAGCCGGAAATGGACCGCATCAATCGCGTGTTCCTCGATGTGATGTCGCAGGGTGACGTGCATGGCCGCGCGTTCACTTTTCCGATTCCGACCTACAACATCACTCCGGACTTCGACTGGGATAGCGACAACGCCGACCGCTTGTTCGCGATGACCGCCAAGTATGGCCTGCCGTACTTCCAGAACTTCCTGAACTCGGATCTGGAACCGCAGATGGTGCGTTCGATGTGCTGCCGGCTGCAGCTCGACCTGCGCGAACTGCTGAAGCGCGGCAATGGTCTGTTCGGCAGCGCCGAGCAGACCGGTTCGCTCGGCGTGGTGACGCTGAACTGCGCCCGGCTCGGTTATCGCTTCGCCGGTGATCGCGATGCCCTGTTCGCTGCCACCGACCGGCTGCTGGAACTGGCGCGCGACAGCCTGGAGATCAAGCGCGAGAAAGTTCAGGGCTGGATGGATGCCGGGCTGTACCCGTATTCGCGTCGCTACCTCGGCACGCTGCGCAATCACTTCTCGACGGTGGGGGTGAACGGCATCAACGAGATGGTGCGCAACTTCAGCGGCGGCGCCTGGGATATCGCCAGCGAGGACGGACTGCAGCTGGCAGTGGATCTGCTCGACCATATTCGTGCTGCCATGGTCCGCTTCCAGGAAGAAACCGGCCATCTGTACAACCTCGAAGCCACGCCGGCGGAAGGCACGACCTACCGCTTTGCCCGCGAGGACCGCAAGCGCTTCCCGGACATCCTGCAGGCCGGCACGGCCGACAAGCCGTACTACACCAATTCCAGCCAGTTGCCGGCCGGTTATACCGACGATCCGTTCGCGGCACTGGCGCATCAGGAGCCGCTGCAGCGCCGCTATACCGGCGGCACGGTCCTGCACCTGTACATGACCGAGGCGATCAGCTCGGCTGATGCATGCAAGCGGCTGGTGCGGCGTTCGCTGGAGCGCTTCCGCCTGCCGTACCTGACGGTCACGCCGACCTTCTCGGTCTGCCCGGTGCACGGCTACCTCAGCGGCCATCACGAATACTGCCCCAAGTGCGACGCCGAGAAGCTGGCCAGCCGCGCGGCGGGCCAATGCGGGTGTGCGGCCTGAACGCCGCCATTCCGTCCACTTCCATCCGAGGAGAGAAATCCATGACTCAGCACGACCAACAATCGACCCGTTCCACGCTGGCGCCGGAAGAGCGCACCCGCTGCGAAGTGTGGACCCGGGTAATGGGCTATTTCCGCCCGGTGTCGGCGTTCAATGTCGGCAAGCAGGGCGAGTTCGAAGAACGTGTCCACTTCGATGAATCCCGTACCCGTCATTGAGCGGCAGGCGACAGCGGTGACCGGCGGCCTGCCGGTCGCCGGTGTCGAACCGTTTTCCACTTGCGACTGGCCCGGGCGGCTGGTCGCGACCGTATTCGTCGCCGGTTGCCCGTGGCGCTGCGGCTATTGCCACAATGCCGGCATCCAGTCGCGCGATGCCGGTACGCTGGACTGGGACACGGTGCGCCGGCGGCTGGCGCCACGCGCCGGTTTTCTTGATGGTGTGGTGTTCTCCGGTGGCGAACCGACGCTGGCGCCGCAGCTGCCGGACTGGATGGACGAGATGCGGGCGCTGGGTTTCGGCATTGGCCTGCATACGGCCGGCATTTATCCGGACCGGCTGGCGCGGGTGGCGAAACGGGCCGACTGGATCGGTCTGGACGTCAAGGCGGCGCCGGGCGGCATCGACGCCGTGACCCGGGTACCGGGCAGTGAAGCGCGGGTGTGGCGTGCGCTGGACATTGTCCAGGCCAGCGGCACCCCGTTCGAGTGCCGGACCACGCTCGACCCGGGCTGCATGAATGCCGAAGATCTGTACCGGCTGGCCGACACGCTGGCGGCACGCGGCATCCGGCAGGTGGCCCTGCAACTGGGCCGGCAGGCCGACGGACTGCCGCTGTCCGACCCGGCGCGCTGGCCCGGTGCCGCAGTGCTCGACTACTGGCGCGAGCGCTTTGTGTCTTTCAGCTGGCGCGAGGCATGAGCGGCAGGCCGAGTGCTGCCCGCGCATTGGCGCTGGTGGCCTCGGCCACCTGTTCGCTGTCGAGCTGGCGCAGGCTGGCGAGTTCGCTGGCGTAGCGGGCGACATCGGCTGGTTCGCTGCGGGCGGCCCAGGCAGGCGGGATGTCCGGTGCATCGGTTTCCAGTACCAGCGCGTCGAGTGGCAGCGTGGCCGCCAGCCGGCGGATGCGCAGGGAACCGGAATAGGTCATCGCGCCGCCAAAGCCGAGTTTCAGTCCCTGACGCAGACAGGCGCGTGCCTGCTCCTCACTGCCGTTGAAAGCGTGGGCGATGCCGCGCTCGATGCCAAAGCGGCGCAGATACTTCAATACCCGGTCGGCGGAGCGCCGCACATGCAGCAGCACCGGCAGGTCGTGTTTTTTCGCCAGCCGCAATTGCTCGGCAAACAGGCGTTCCTGTCGCGCCGGGTCGATCTGCTCCAGATAGAAATCCAGGCCGATTTCGCCGACCGCTACCGGTTTCTCGCGCGTCAGCCACTCGTCCAGCTGTTCCAGGTCGCTGTCCAGATGCTGATCGGTGTAGATCGGATGCAGACCGAACGCCGGCAGACAGCCGTAGCGGTCGCGCATGTCGCGGGTGGTGGCGAAGTTGGCAACCGTGACGGCCGGCACCACGATATCGGTCACGCCGGCCCCGCGCGCGGCGTCGACCAGCGCGTCCCGCTCGCGGTCGAATTCGGGCGCGTCGAGATGGCAGTGGGTATCGATCAGCATCATGGGCACAGTGTAGGGCTGCAGGGTGGCTGCCGCGATGATTTCCGCTGCCGGATCAGGGGTGGGGCATGATTTGCAGCAGGGTGACGGCGGTATTGTCGGCGCTGGCGCGGCGGTCCGCCGTCGGTGCAGCGCTCTGCACGGCGATCAGGCGCGGGCCGTCGGCAGTCTCGAGCCAGATGGGCGAGCCGCTGTCGCCGGACAGGGTGTCGCAGCGATGGGACAGGGTATTGTCGTCGTTCAGTGCGGTGACCCGGCAGTCACGGTGGGTGTACAGCTGTTCGCGGTGGTCGTAGGCATAGCCGGCCTGCTCGACGCGGTTGTCACGGCGGGTCAGCGCATCGCGCAGTGCGTCACGATCGCCGTCGAAAGCCGGCATGGGGGCGATGTCGGCGCGGCCGCGCAATCTGGTGACGCGGACCAGTGCAATATCGAAGGGTGCTGCCCGGGTGCGGATGAACAGGCGTTCGCCGACCTGATGCACGCCGTGGCGAAAGCCCGGTGGCACCTGCATGCCGGTGGCGCGGTAGATGGCCTGGCCACGGCCGTCGCGGTAGCCGGCCATAAAGCTGACCGGCCGGTCGACGCGGCCGGGCTCGGTCGCAAAACAGTGGGCGGCCGTGGCGACCAGGTCCGGCGCAATCAGCGTGGCCGAGCAGCGGGCGCCGCTCTGCATCTCCAGTTTGCCGATGGCCGCGTACGGCGCGACGCTGTTGTCGTCGACGGCCACGCGGTCGTCGTGGCCGAACAGCAACTGGCGCCGCTGCGCCGCGCTGTCCGCACCGGCGACCATGGGCAGCAGGGCCAGGCAGAGCGCGAGTACGCGCAACAGCACGGACATCAGTGCAGGATCTTGGGGCTGGAGTGGGCGACCGGGCCGGCCACGCGGTTCTGCGCGCTGTGGTCGGCCTTGATGTCGGGACGCTTGCTCATGTACGGAATGGCGGAGGACGACGGGACCGGCTTGCGCGAGCCGGGCTTCTTCAGGGTTTTCTTTTCCACCTTGACGTCGGCGACCTGGACGAACGGGTCCGGCGCAGACGCGGCGGCCAGCGCGACGGCACCGGCGCTACAGCAGGCCGCCAGCAGGAGGACACACAGTTTGTTCATGAACGTCTCCCGTCAAAGGCCGCCGGCCGGCGACATGCCGGCAGGATCAGAGCGTTCATTATTTTTTTTATGTCATCCGCTGTACAGAAGGTGATTTTTTTGGTTTGTAACGCGGTGTAGATAAACGCTTTTTACATCATTGGGTTAGCGGTGTCGGCCAGACCAGCGTCAGCCGGGCGCCGCCCAGCGGCGCATCGCCGACCCGGACTTCGCCGCGATGCCAGCGCATGATCCGCTGCACGATGGCCAGGCCCAGCCCGTAGCCGCCGGTCTTGCGACTGCGCGACACGTCGAGGCGGGTAAACGGCTGCAGTACCTGGTCGCGGCTTTCGGCCGGGATGCCGGGGCCGTCGTCATCGACGTGGATGGTCATCTGCTGGTCGCGCCACAGTGCGCTGATGGCGACCTGGCCGCCGCCATGCCGGCGGGCGTTGACGATCAGGTTGGCGACGGCGCGGCCAAGGTAGTACGGGTCGCCGAGCACCGCCTGGTCGTCCTGCAGGTTGCAGCTCAGCGTCGGCGGCGTGTCGCCCCAGTCGAAGCCGGCCAGCATCTCGTCCAGCCACGGGCGGATGACGATCGGCTGGGTGTTCAGCTCCAGCTCCGGCCGTTCCAGATTGCCGAGCAGCAGCAGTTCTTCGGTCATGTCGGTCAGATTGTCGAGGTCGCGACCGATCTGCTCGATGACCTTCTCGGCGCCGGTGGCCTCGGCGGTGACGCCCCGCAGCATTTCCAGCCGGTAGCGCAGACGGGCGATCGGCGTGCGCAGGTCGTGCGATACGGCATTGATCATCACCTTGCGGCCGGCGATCAGCTCCTCGATATTGCTTGCCATGCCGTTGACGGTATTGCCGAGATCGGCCAGCGCCGAGGTGTCCGGCAGCACCGCGCGCGCGGCGAAGTCGCCGCTGCCGAGACGGCGCGACACCTGGGTCAGCTCACGCGCATGCCGCCACAGCGGCCTGATCCACAGGAAGGTCGGCACGCCGAGTGTCAGGCACAGGCTGAGAATGGCGAACACGTCGATCCACTGCAGGGTGCCGACATAGTGCAGGTAGCTGACCGGTCCCATCGCCACCAGGTATTCGCTGTGCGGGATGCGCTGCAGGAACAGATTGCTGTCCTCGAGCCGGATGATGCTGCCTTCACGCAGCGCCTTCTGGTTTTCCGGCGACAGCACGTAGGCATCCAGCGCCTCGATCTCGACCGGTAGCGGGATGCGGTTGCGGATATTGTTCAGCGCATCCTCCCACTCCGATTCCGGGTAGTCGGACAGCTCGCGCTCGATCAGGTACAGCGAGGTCTCGAAGATGTCGATCAGGTAGCGCTGGGTCGTGCCGCGCACCTCGTTCTTGTAGATCGCGCCGATGACCAGCACCGAAATCAGGAAACTGACGACAACCGTAATGTAGAAGCGGAAGAACAGCTTGCGCATGGCGGGGGCTTCAGCGCCAGACGTCGTTGGCGAACAGATAGCCCTTGTGGCGGATGGTCTTGATCTTGCGCGGATCGGCCGTGTCGTCGCCAAGCTTCTTGCGCAGCCGCGAAATGGCCACGTCGATCGAACGGTCCAGACCGTCGTAGCGCACGCCGCGCAGCGTCATCAGCAGGTCGTCGCGGGTCAGCACCTCGCCGGCATGGCTGGCCAGCTCCCACAGCAGGTCGAAGTCGCCGGTCGACAGCGGGATCGGTTCGTTCAGGAAACGCACGCTGCGGTTCATGTGGTCGATCTGCAGCGTGCCGAAGTCGAGAATCTTGTCGGCCTTCTTGCCGGCCGGGCCCGGTTCCGGCGCCGCGTGCGACTGGCGCAGGTGGGCACGGATGCGGGCCAGCAGCACCGAAGGCGGCGTGGTCTTCAGCACATAGTCGTTGGCACCGAGCTCGAAGCCGAGAATCTGGTTCATGTCGCTGTTCAGCGAAGTCAGCATCACGATCGGACCCTGATAGTCGACCCGCAGCTCGCGACACAACGTCAGCCCGTCCTTGCCCGGCAGCATGATGTCGAGCAGCACCAGGTCCGGCGGGTCGGCCAGAATGGCCTCCAGCGCAGTGTCGCCACGGTCGATGACCGCGATGTCGAATCCGTAACTTCTGAGGTAGTCGCCGATCAGTTCGGCGAGTTCGGCGTCGTCTTCAACAAAAGTGATGCGAGGGTTCACGGCGAGGTCCCTGATTTTGTCTGTCAGCATGGGGGGAATTGTAACGGGTTGGCCCGTCCGGCGCGCAGACGGCGACAAACTCCGTGGAGATTCCGTCGCCGCCGGCAGCGGACGCCGCCGCGGTGGCCGCCGTTACAGCAGGGTAATGGCCATCGCCGTGGCCTCGCCGCCGCCGATGCACAGGCTGGCGATGCCGCGCTTCAGTCCGCGCTGGCGCAGCGCATGGATCAGGGTGACGACAATGCGGGCACCGGAGGCGCCGACCGGGTGGCCGAGTGCGCAGGCGCCGCCATTGACGTTGACCTTGTCGGCCGGCAGGTCCAGCTCGGTGATGGCCGCCAGTGTGACCACGGCAAAGGCTTCATTGATCTCGTACAGATCGACATCGGCCTGACGCCAGCCGGTGCGTTCGAACAGCGCGCGCATCGCACCGACCGGGGCGGTGGTGAACCACGACGGTGCGTGGGCGAAACTGGTGTGGCCGTCGATGCGGGCGATCGGCTTCAGCCCGCGACGGGCGGCTTCGCTTTCACGCATCAGCACCAGCGCGGCGGCGCCATCGGAAATCGAGCTGGCATTGGCGGCCGTGACCGTACCGTCCGCGGCAAAGGCCGGTTTCAGCGTCGGAATGCGGTCGAGGCGGGCGGCCAGCGGCTGCTCGTCGGTGTCGATTACCTGGTTGCCGCCGCGCTGCGGCACGTCGACCGGCACGATCTCGTCGCGGAAGGCACCTTCGCGGATGGCTTCCTGCGCCCGCAGCAGCGAGCGGATGGCAAAGGTGTCCTGCTGCTCGCGGGTAAAGCCGTAATGCGCGGCGCAGCGTTCGGCGAACACTCCCATCAGCGTGCCTTTCTCGTACACGTCTTCCAGCCCGTCCAGGAACATGTGGTCCTTGACCTCGCCATGCCCCATGCGCAGGCCGGTGCGTGCTTTCGGCAGCAGATACGGCGCATTGGACATGCTTTCCATGCCGCCGGCGGCCACGACCCGGGCACTGCCGGCGAGCAGGGCATCGTGCGCCTGCATCAGGGTTTTCATGCCGGAGCCGCACATCTTGTTCACCGTGGTGCACGGCGTGTGCTCGGACAGCCCGGCGCCGAGCGCGGCCTGGCGGGCCGGTGCCTGGCCGAGCCCGGCCGGCAGCACGCAGCCCATCAGCAACTCGTCGACGTCATCGGCACCGATGCCGGCACGGGTGATGGCCGCGCGCAGGGCGGCGGCACCGAGGGTCGGGGCAGCGACCGGGGCCAGGTGGCCCTGAAAGCCGCCGATCGGGGTACGGACGGCGGAAACGATGACGACAGGATCCTGTTGCTGCATTTTGCTGCTCCTTTGCATTGTTGTCTTTTACGTTAACGTAATATAACGGCGGGAAAAAAGGCGCGCCAGCGCCGCGCGCGGGCACCCGTATCCGTCACGGCTGTGGCGAATCGGCATCAGCGGATTTTTTTTCCAGCAGGCGTTCGCACTGCGCCTTCAGTCCCTGGACTTCGCGCATGACGACGTTGATATCCTCGATCTGCTGCATCAGGCGCTGCTCGCGCAGGTCGAGAATGCGCATGAATTCGAGCAGTTGCGGTGCATCGTCACGTGCGGCGTCATACAGCTCGAACAGCTCGCGGACTTCGTTCAGGGTCAGCCCGATGCGCTTTCCGCGCAGGGTCAGCAGCAAACGGATGCGGTCGCGACGCGAGTAGATCCGGTGCTGGCCGCGTCGTTCCGGCGCAATCAGTCCCTGTTCTTCGTAATGGCGAATGGTGCGGGTGGTGACGTCGAATTCCCGTGCCAGTTCGCTGATGGTGTAAGTTTTATCGTTGCCGCTCATTCAGGCGCTCCTGGCTATCGGGGCATTTTATCGCGATGACGCCATCCATGCTGTGCTGCAACGTAAGCGTCGGCTGGTGGCGGGCTCGTCAGTCCATGGCAGGACGGAAACCGGGTCAACGTTTCTGCTGCCATGTTGACGTTAACGTAAACTGGATATTAGTGTGTGCGCTCGAGCGGAGGGAAGCAAACAATGGAAATTCGACAGGTTGGCGTGATTGGTGCCGGGCAGATGGGCGGCGGCATCGCCCAGGTGTGTGCGCAGGCCGGACTGGCGGTACGGCTGTGCGATATCGATCCTGCGCAGCAGGCGCGTGCGATGGCGCAGATGCGCCGTTCGCTGGACAAGCTGGCGGCCGGTCAGGCCGGTCTGGAGCCGGACGCGGTGCTGGCGCGGGTGGCGACGGTGTCCGGTCCCGGGGCGCTGGCCGGCTGCGAGCTGGTCGTGGAGGCGGCCAGCGAACAACTGGCGCTGAAACTGCGGCTGCTGGGCGAGGCGGCCGCGGCGGTCGGGCCCGATGCCATCATCGCCTCCAATACCTCGTCGATTTCGCTGACCCGGCTGGCGGCGGCGGTGCCCTCACCGCAGCGGGTGATCGGCATGCATTTCATGAATCCGGTGCCGCTGATGCCACTGGTGGAAATCATCCGCGCCGAGCAGACCGATGACGCGACCCATCGGGCGATCGAGGCGCTGACGACCCGGCTCGGCAAGACGCCGGTGACGGTCGGCGATGCACCGGGGTTCGTCTCCAACCGGGTGCTGATGCCGATGATCAACGAGGCGGCGTTCTGCGTGCATGACGGCGTGGCCGACCCGGCGGCGGTCGATGCGGTGATGACGCTGGGCATGCGTCATCCGCTGGGACCGCTGGCGCTGGCCGACCTGATCGGCCTGGATACCTGCGTGGCGATTCTCGATGTGCTGTACAGCGAATTCCGCGACAGCAAATACCGGGTCTGCCCGCTGCTGGCGCGCTATGTCGCCGCCGGCCGCCTCGGCCGCAAGAGCGGTCGCGGTTTCTACGACTACACCGACCGGTCCTGAGCCGGTCCTGACCGCAAGGGCGCGCCAAAGACGCCCGCACCAAGGAGAGACAGATGGATTTTGCCCTGAGCGATGAGCAGCGCGCGTTCCAGGCTGCAGCCCGTGACTTTGCCCGTGCCGAACTGGCCCCGCATGCCGCACGCTGGGATGCCGACGCACATTTCCCGCTCGACGTGATCCGCAAGGCCGGCGAACTCGGCTTCTGCGGTCTGTACACGCCGGTCGAATACGGTGGCCTCGGCGCCGGCCGGCTGGACGCGGCGATCGTGTTCGAGGAACTGGCATGGGGCTGCACGTCGACGGCCGCCTACCTGACCATCCACAACATGGTGAGCTGGATGATCGCCAGTTTTGCCCGCCCCGAAGTCGCCGCGCGCTGGGCGCCGCGCATGACCAGTGGCGAGCTGCTCGGCAGCTACTGCCTGACCGAGCCGAATGCGGGTTCCGATGCGGCCTCGCTGACGACCCGTGCCGAACGCACGGCGGACGGCTATCGGCTCAGCGGCAGCAAGATGTTCATTTCCGGCGCCGGCAGCACCGATGTGCTGGTGGTGATGGCCCGCACCGGCGGCGCCGGCGCGCGCGGCGTTTCGGCGTTCCTGGTGCCGGCCGACAGCCCGGGCATCGGCTACGGCAAGCTGGAGCACAAGATGGGCTGGAACAGCCAGCCGACCCGTGCCGTGACCTTCGACGCGGTCGACATCCCGCTTGAGTACCGGCTCGGCGACGAAGGCGAGGGCTTCCGCTTTGCCATGAAGGGGCTGGATGGCGGCCGGGTCAATATCGCCACCTGCTCGGTCGGCACTGCCCAGGCCGCGCTGGACCGGGCGCGCGAGTATGTGCAGGCGCGGCGGCAGTTCGGCCAGCCGCTGGCCACCTTCCAGGCGCTGCAGTTCAAACTGGCCGACATGCAGACCGGACTGGTGGCCGCGCGGCAGATGGTGCGGCTGGCGGCGTGGAAACTGGACAGCGCGGCGGCGGATGCCGGCGTGTATTGCGCCATGGCCAAACGCTACGCGACAGATGCCTGCTTCCAGGTGGCCGACGAGGCGCTGCAGCTGCATGGCGGCTATGGTTATCTGCGCGAGTTCCCGCTGGAGCGCCATGTGCGTGACCTGCGTGTGCACCGCATTCTCGAAGGCAGCAACGAAGTCATGCGCGTGATCGTGTCGCGCGCGCTGCTCAATGATCCGACCGGGGAGATCCGTTGATGAATTACACCCATCTGCAGCTGGAAAAACGCGGCCATGTCGCCATCGTCCGCATGAGCAATCCGCCGGCCAATACCTGGACCCGTGACAGTCTGGCGGCGCTGGAAACGCTGGTGGCCGACCTGAATGCCGATCCCGACGTCCGCGCGCTGGTGCTGACCGGCGACGGAGAGCGGTTCTTTTCCGCCGGTGCCGACCTGAAGCTGTTCGCCGACGGCGACCTTGGCACCGCCGCCGACATGGCGCTGCGCTTTGGCCGCGCCTTCACCGCCCTCGCGCATTTCCGTGGTGTCAGCATCGCCGCCATCAACGGCTACGCCATGGGCGGCGGGCTGGAGGTCGCGCTGGCCTGTGACCTGCGCGTGGCCGAAAGCCAGGCGGTCATGGCACTGCCGGAAGCCAGCGTCGGCCTGCTGCCGTGCGCTGGCGGCACCCAGTTGCTGCCGCATCTGGTCGGCGAGGGCTGGGCCAAGCGCATGGTGCTGCTCGGCGAGCGGGTCGATGCGGCACAGGCCGAGCGCATCGGTCTGGTCGAGGCGGTGGTGCCGACCGGGCAGGCGCTGGGCACGGCGCTGGAGATGGCCGGGCGGGTCGAACGCCAGAGCCCGTCCAGCGTCGCCGCCTGCAAGACCCTGCTGCAGGCGGCGCGAACCGCGCCGCCGGAAACCAATCTGCCGCTGGAGCGCGAGCTGTTCATCCATCTGTTCTCGACCGAGGATCAGCGCGAAGGCGTTCGCGCGTTTCTGGACAAACGCGATCCGGTATGGAAAAACCGCTGACTGAAGGAGAAACCATGACCACAAAAACCGATCCTGATTCCTGCGTGATTTTCCATGAACACCGCGCGGCCAACGGCCGGGTGATCGCCCAGGCGACGCTGAACAGCGAACGCACGCTGAATGCGCTGACGCTGGACATGATCCGGCTGCTGCACGCGCAGCTGACGCGCTGGCGCGACGATCCTGCGGTGGTGCTGGTGCTGCTGACCGGCAGCGGCGAGCGCGCGTTCTGCGCTGGCGGTGACGTGCGTGCGCTGGCGCAGGCCCTGTCCCGCGACCCGGCGTCGGCCGGTCCGTTTGCGACGACCTATTTTCATGACGAGTACGCACTCGACTATGCAATACACGGCTATCCAAAACCGATTCTGGTCTGGGGCAGCGGCATCGTCATGGGCGGCGGTCTGGGGCTGATGGCCGGCGCCAGCCATCGCGTCGTAACGGAAACCTCGCGCATCGCCATGCCGGAAATCAGTATCGGCCTGTTCCCGGATGTCGGCGGCAGCTGGTTCCTGAACCGCATGCCTGGCCGCATCGGGCTGTTCCTCGGCCTGACCGGGGCGCCGCTGAATGCCGCCGACGCGCAGTTCGTCGGCCTGGCCGATTTTGCCCTGCGTTCGACCGAGCTGCCGGCGCTGAGCGATGCCCTGCTGTCGACGGACTGGAGCGGCGAGACCGGGCAGGATGGCGCCCGGCTGTCGGCCTTGCTGCGCGAGCGGGCTGCCCTCGCCGCCGAGGCCATGCCGGCCGGTCGGGTCCACGCCCATTATGACCGCATCCAGGAACTGACCGATGCCGACAGCCTGAGTGATGTGGCGGCCCGCTTCCGGACGGCTTCCGATGACATCGACCCGTGGATCCGGGATGCGGTGCGTACCTTTGCCGCCGGCTGCCCGACCACGGCCGGGCTGGTGTGGGAGATCCGCCGGCGCGCCCGGCATCTGGGCCTGGCCGATGTGTTCCGGCTGGAACTGATCCTTGCGGTGCAGTGCTGCCTGCGCGGCGAGTTCGTCGAAGGAGTGCGGGCGCGGCTGATCGACAAGGACAATGCACCGCGCTGGAAACCGGCCGATCTCGCCGGCCTGGATGCGGACTGGATCGACGGCTTCTTTGTGCCGCCGTGGCAGGTGCATCCGCTGGCGTCGCTCTAGCACCTGCTGCTGTCCCGGGCCGGTCAGGCCCGGACCGGCGGCCGGTACCAGGCCGAGGCGGTTTCGAGCAGCGCGGCATTGATGCGCTCGACCTGGCGCAGCAGCTTGATGTTCAGCCACACATAGCCGACCGCCTCGAAACCGGCGTCGCTGGCGCCGGCCGGCAGCGCGGTGACCTCGGCCTGCGGCGCGTAGCCGATGCGCGTCAGCCGGTCGAGCCGGTCGAATTTCAGTGCATGGGCCGTGGTGCGCATCAGCGCCTGGGCCCGGCGCTGGTTATGTTCCACCTGCTTGCGCATCGACGCGAACTCGGCATGGCGGCTCGGGTTGCGGCAGACCTCGACCATCAGTTCCAGCAGGCCGAGCATATTGCGCTGGGTGCGCTGGATGCGGTCCAGCTCGGCAACCGTCAGTGACACTTCGCCGGCCACGGCACTCATCAGCCCGCGCTGGGCGATCAGCCGCTTGTTGAGCCGGTCGAAGGTTTCCTGCACCGTGGCCTCGTCCGGCAGGTCCAGCACGGCGACCCGGCCGTAGAGTGCCGCGCAGTCGCGCAGATTGTCGGCCAGCAGGTATTTCCAGTGATTGACCGCCCGCTGCGGCAGCAGACGGGCGAACATCAGCGCAATCATGCCGCCAAGCTGCACGTTCAGCGCGCGCCACAGCGCGGTCTCGAACGAGTTGTCGCCATGCCCGGCGACGATGGTCAGCGTGACCCCCGCAATCAGCGCGATATAGCCGAGCTTGCCGATGGCCAGGTAGCCGCTGGCGGCCGCGCAGGCACCCATCCACAGATAGCAGGCCAGCGGCGAACGGCCGTACAGATAAATGGCAACGATGCCGGCCAGGGCGCCGCCAACGGTACCGATGCCGCGCTGGCGCGCCTTCTGGTACACGCTGCCTAGATGTGGCAGCGAGCCCATGACAATCAGCAGGGTGACCGACATCCAGGCGCCGTCCGGCACCTTGAACACGACCGACAGGGCGACGGTGACCAGATAGCCGAGCGCGACCCGCAAAGCGTGCAGGGCCGGATAGTGCTGGTGGATCGAATAGGGCGACAGCAGGCACTGGACGCGGCGGAAGACGGAATGCACGGGATATATATCAGTAAATACTTATGCGTATGGTAGACGGGGTGACGGGGAAAAGGAAAGGCAAGAATCAGACCTGTCCCCGCCCCGGTGTGCCGATATCGGCTATCAAGAAAGCATGGCGGGTGTACATGACGGCCATGCGTGTACTCAATGGGTAAATCATGTTCAGAAATACTGAATCAATGGCGCGGATTATTTCGCTATTTCCGTGACGGCCAGATGGCTACCATTCAATGGTCAACCTTCCGTTGTTATGGGTTTTCACCGGAACGGGGCCGGTAAATATTGCCTCGGTCGATCAAAGGAGCCGAATCATGAATGCTGTCGTCAACCGCAGCCGCGAAGTGGAACGCCTGCAGGCCGGCATGCCGACCTCCGACGGTGCCGGGGTGCGGCTGCTGCGGGTGCTGACCCAGGAACTGCAGCGCCGGCTCGACCCGTTCCTGATGCTGGACGAATTCCGCTCCGACAACCCGGACGACTATATCGCCGGCTTTCCCGACCACCCGCACCGCGGTTTTCAGACCGTGACCTATATGCTCGATGGCCGCATGCGCCATCGCGACAGCCACGGCAACGAAGGCCTGCTCGGCCCGGGCGGCGTGCAGTGGATGAATGCCGGCCGCGGACTGGTGCACTCGGAACTGCCGGAGCAGGCGGACGGGCTGATGCACGGCTTCCAGCTGTGGATCAACCTGCCGGCGGCCCGCAAGATGAGCGAGCCGGGCTACCGTGATATCCCGGCGTCGGCGATCCCGCAGACGACAACGGCCGGCGGCGTGACGATCAAGGTCATTGCCGGCGAGGCCGATGGCCTGCGTGGCGCGGTGCAGGAGGCCGATACCGAGCCGCTGTATCTCGACCTCGAACTGCCGGCCGGCGCGACCCATTCGCTGCCGCTGCCGCCGTCGCACAATGCCTTCGTGTATGTGTACGCCGGTGAAGCGACGATTGGCGGGCGAACCGTCGGCGAACAGCGGCTGGCCGTGCTCGGCAATGACCCCGCCGCCGATGGCGTGACGCTGTCGACGGTCAGTGGCGCCCGCGTGCTGGTGCTGGCCGGCCGGCCACTGGGCGAACCGATCGCGCAGTGGGGCCCGTTCGTGATGAACAGCCGTGGCGAGGTCGAACAGGCCATCGACGATTTCCGCAACGGCCGTTTCTGATCCTTTCAACGCGTTATCCCGCAGGAGTCCAGCATGACCCAGATCCGCTCGCGCATTGCTTCCAGGATCCGCGACATCGGTTTTCCGGTGCGCCGCCTGTTGCCGGCCTTCGAGGCCCGTTCGGTCGGCCCGTTCGTGTTTCTCGACCATATGGGCCCGGCCGGGTTCGCCCGCACCGGCACTGAGGGCGATGTGCGGCCGCACCCGCATATCGGTCTGGCCACGGTCACCTATCTGTTCTCCGGCGCCTTCATGCATCGCGACAGTCTTGGCACGCTGCAGCGCATCGAACCGGGCGCGATCAACTGGATGACCGCCGGTCGCGGCGTGGTGCATTCGGAGCGCATCCCGGCCGATGTCCGCGCCCGGGGCGAAGCGGTAGAAGGCATTCAGATGTGGGTCGCCCTGCCGCAGGCGCATGAGGACGATGCGCCGGGCTTCTGGCATCACCCGGCCGGGACGTTGCCGACGCTGACTTTGCCCGGCGTGGCACTGCGGGTGCTGGTCGGCGATGCGTTCGGGCTGACATCGCCGGTCAGGACCTATGACCGCACGCTGTTCGTGGCGGCCGAGCTTGAGGCCGACGCGACGTTCACGCTGCCGGCCGGGCACCCGGAACGTGCCGTCTACGTGGTCTCCGGCTGTGCGACGGTCGGCGGCGAACGGGTCGAGGCCGGCACGCTGGTGGTGCTGGAACCCGGCACCGACGTGCCGGTCCGGGCCGACACGGCCGCGCGGCTGATGCTGGTCGGCGGCGATCCGCTCGACGGGCCGCGCTATATGTGGTGGAACTTCGTGTCCAGCTCCAGGGCGCGCATCGAACAGGCGAAGGCCGACTGGAAGGCGGACCGCTTCGAACCGGTGCCGGGCGAGAGCGAATGGATACCGCTGCCGGAAAAATAAGCAGCCATCATGCGCGTTTTAAAACCAATAGAATCAGCGATGTAACGCAGAATGACGGCATAGTCTGTCCACATCGGAAAAGTAGAAACATTAAATTGGATTAATCGCCGGTGGCGGTCGACACTGCAGATCTCCGTCGCCCGACCGTCCTTCCCGCAGCCCCGGACGACGTGCACGGCTTTCGCCGGACAGGCTGCTGTTCCGCCAGCGGTCTGCCCATGTTGCAATCTGAGGCCGTTGCCAAGACGGCCAGGAGATCCTCTGATGGCACGACTACCCCTGACAACCGGTGCCGGCGCACCGGTGGCTGACAACAACAATGTGATGACTGCCGGTCCGCGAGGACCGATGTTGCTGCAGGATGTCTGGTTCCTGGAAAAACTGGCCCATTTCGATCGTGAAGTCATCCCCGAGCGACGCATGCACGCCAAGGGGTCGGCTGCCTACGGCACCTTTACCGTCACCCATGACATCAGCCGCTATACCCGGGCCAGGCTGTTCTCGCAGGTCGGCAAGCAGACCGACCTGTTCGTGCGTTTCTCGACCGTGGCCGGCGAGCGCGGTGCGGCGGATGCCGAGCGCGACATTCGCGGTTTCGCGATGAAGTTCTACACAGAGGAAGGCAACTGGGACCTGGTCGGCAACAACACCCCGGTGTTCTACCTGCGCGATCCGCTGAAGTTCCCCGACCTCAATCATGTGGTCAAGCGCGACCCGCGCACCAATCTGCGCAATGCGACTTTCAAGTGGGATTTCTTCTCGCTGCTGCCGGAATCGCTGCACCAGCTGACGATCGACTTCAGCGACCGCGGCCTGCCGCGTTCGTACCGGCACATGCATGGCTTCGGCAGCCATACCTTCAGCTTCATCAACGCGCAGAACGAGCGCTTCTGGGTCAAGTTCCACTTCAAGACCCAGCAGGGTATCGCCTGTCTGGGCAGCGCCGAGGCCGAGGCGATCATTGCCCGCGACCGTGAAAGCTCGCAGCGCGACCTGTACGACGCGATCGAACGCGGCGACTTTCCGCGCTGGAAACTGTTCGTGCAGATCATGCCGGAGCAGGAAGCGGGCTCGTACCGGATCAATCCGTTCGACCTGACCAAGGTCTGGCCGCATGGCGACTACCCGCTGATCGAGGTCGGCGAGTTCGAACTGAACCGCAACCCGGACAACTACTTCGCCGAAGTCGAGCAGTCGGCATTCAACCCGGGCAATGTCGTGCCGGGCATCGGCTTCTCGCCGGACAAGATGCTGCAGGGCCGGCTGTTCTCGTATGGCGATGCCCACCGCTACCGGCTCGGCGTCAATCACCAGCAGATCCCGGTCAACGCGCCGCGCTGTCCGTTCCATACCTACCACCGCGACGGCGCGATGCGCGTCGATGGCAACAATGGCGACAGGCGCGTCAGCTATGAGCCGAACAGCTTCGACCAATGGCAGGAACAGCCGGACTTCGCCGAACCGCCGTTGACGCTGGAAGGCGCGGCCGACCACTGGAACCATCGCGTCGACGAGGACTACTACTCGCAGCCGGGCGCGCTGTTCCGGCTGCTCGATGCGGCCCAGCAGCAACGGCTGTTCGACAATATCGCTGACGACATGCGCGAGGTGCCGGAAGCGATCCAGCGCCGCCAGATCGCCCATTTCTCCAAAGCCGACCCGGCCTATGGCGCCGGCGTGGCGAAGGCGCTGGGGCTGACGCTGTAACGCTATCCGCCATGCCGGGACCAGAAACCGCCGCGCCTTGCGCGGCGGTTTCTGTCGTCCGGCTGGCCGGACTGATAGGCTGGCGTCTTTAGATCTCGGGGATGGCCGGGTGGAAAGCCTGTACGTTGCGCTGGTGCTGTTCTCGGCCCTGCTGCATGCCAGCTGGAATGCGCTGCTGCACCAGAGTCGGGACAAGCTGTGGCAGACCGGCATGATGGCGGTGCCGTGCGGGCTGGCCGGGCTGGCCGGCGTGCTGCTGCTGCCGGCGCCGGCAGCGGCCAGCTGGCCGTATATCGGTGCGTCGGCGCTGCTGGAGCTCGGTTATTCGCTGGCGCTGATCCGTGCCTACCGCAGCGGCGACTTCGGCCGGGTGTATCCGGTAGCGCGCGGCATGTCGCCGCTGCTGGTCACGCTCGGCGCCTGGGCCTTTGGCGGCGAGCGGCCGGGGCTGGTCGTGGCTGGCGGCATCCTGATGGTGTCGGCCGGCATCGTGTCGCTGGCCTATCGCCGCCGTGGGCTGGCCGCCAGCGGCGGGATGGGCGCGGCGGTGCTGACCGGCTGCTTTATCGCCTCCTATACCGTGGTTGACGGCATCGGCGTGCGGCTGGCCGGCGATCCGTTCGCGTATATCGCCTGGGTCTACCTGCTGTTCAACCTGCCGCTGCTGGCGCTGGTGCTTCGCGCCGGCGGCGATCCGCGCCCGCGTCTGGCCGACCGTCGCGCCGTGCTGACCGGCATGCTCGGCGGCGTGGTGTCGCTGTGTGCGTACGGGCTGGTGATTTCGGCGCTGCGCGTGCTGCCGATGGGCCAGGTGTCGGCGCTGCGCGAACTGAGCAGCCTGTTCGGCGTGCTGCTTGGCTGGCTGTGGCTGGGCGAGAAGCCGACGCCGCTGCGTGTCGCCGCCTGCGTGCTGATGGTGGGCGGGGTGCTGATGTTGCGGATGTAGTTGCCCGCCGGCCCCGGCTCGCGGCACAGTGGGCGATCTTTTCCCGGAGTGATTCACCGATGACATCGAGCCTGGTCAGTGACTACCTGCGGCGCAATGCGCTGGATCTGTCCGTCGACGCGATCGTCGCCAGTATCGGCACCCTGCGCGCCGCGCTGGCGGTACCGGTGGTGGTCGACGACGAAGACGCGCTGTACCGTTACCGGGTACCGGAAGTGTCGGCCGATGGTGCCTGTTCGCTGTTCGACCAGCTGGCGGCACAGCCGTACGACCTGGCTGGCGTGCTCGGCGGCCGTGATGCGGCCAGAACCCGCTTGCTGCAACGCCTGAACCGGCTGGTGCAGACCGTCAACGCGCAGGTGGGTGCCGACTGGCTTGGCATCTATCGCCGGCTGCCGGTCGCCGCTGGCGAGGCGCTGGTCAAACTGGCCTGTGTCGGGCTGCCGAGCCGGGCCGAGTTCCCGCTCGACGCGGCATTTGCCGCCCACAGCAACAACAGCACGGTCGGCCTGTCCGGACGGGGCATGGTCATCGATGACGTGGCCATCCACGCGGCCGGCGGCGGCAGCTACTACGTGTGCGATCCGAAGGTGCGCGCCGAAGCCTGCCTGCCGGTGTATGCCGCTGACGGTACGGTGGCCGGCATTATCGACGCCGAGGCGGCGCCGGCCGGTTTCTTTACCCCGGCGCGGCAGGTCGTGCTGGTGGCACTGTGCGTGCTGCTGTCGGCCGAGTTCGCCTGAACCGCCTCAGCAACAGGCCAGCGAGTCGCCGGTGGCGTGCGCCAGCGGCAGCGCGAACGCGGCCGGTTGCGGGTGGCGGGCGTGGGCGAGCACGCCGCCGACCAGGATGATGGCCGGGCTGGCCAGCCCGGCGTCGAGCGCATCGGTCAGCGTCGCCAGCGAGCCACACCATTGCCGCTCGTCGACGCGGCTGGCGTTCATCACTACGGCGGCCGGCGTGTCGGCCGGCTTGCCGGCGCGGCACAGGGCATCGCGGATGTCGGCCAGCCGGCTCATGCCCATGTAGATCACCAGCGTGGTGCCGCCGGCACACAGCGCCGGCCAGTCCGGGCCACCGTCGTCGGCGGTGTGCGCGGTGACAAATGTCACGCCATGACCGAAATCGCGGTGGGTCAGACCGACGCCGAGCGATTGTGCCGCCGCCATGCCGCTGGTCAGCCCGTTGACGATCTCGACCTCGATGCCGTGCGCGGCCAGATAGGCGAGCTCCTCGCCGCCACGGCCGAACAGGGTCGGGTCGCCGCCCTTGACCCGGGCGACCGAGCGGCCGGCCAGCGCATGGGCCAGCGCGCGTTCGTTGATGTCGGCCTGGCGCATCGAACAGCGCCCGCCGCGCTTGCCGACGTATTCGAGCACGGCGTCGGGACGCGCATGCTGGTGGATCTCCTCGCCGACCAGATCATCGATCAGCCAGACATCGACCTGGCCCAGCACGCGGGCGGCGCGCAGGGTCAGCAGATCGGCGCTGCCGGGGCCGGCGCCGACCAGCCAGACCTTGCCCGGTTGGGTTGCTCTTTCCATGTGCGGACTCCTCAGTGACTGGTTCCCGACGAACGGGTGGTCT
Source organism: Microvirgula aerodenitrificans DSM 15089 (assembly GCF_000620105.1). Lineage (NCBI taxonomy): Bacteria > Pseudomonadati > Pseudomonadota > Betaproteobacteria > Neisseriales > Aquaspirillaceae > Microvirgula > Microvirgula aerodenitrificans. The sequence continues at coordinate 20,360 of NZ_JHVK01000010.1, forward strand.
TGTTGAATACATTGTATTTGCCGATCGGCTTGTCCATCGGCAAGCGCTTGATCTCGCGGAAAGTCGCCGCATCGTAAACCACCAGCGCGCCATCGCGCTCCATCACGCTGACCAGCGCGTATTTGCCGTCACGGGTGAACTCCACATGCGCGGCCGTACGGCCGGGGCTCGGTGTCACGCTGCCGACCACGGCCAGGCTCTGCTTGTCGATGATCTGCAGGGTATCGCGGCGCGGACTCATCATCGCGTCGGTCCACGCATACGGCGTGAGTTCGTGGCTGCGGATAAAGAACCCCGGACCATTGGTGGCGATTTCGCCGACCGTCTGCCAGTTCTGCATGTCGATCACGCTGATGCGGCCGTCCTTCAGGTTTGGCGACGCCATCACGTCATGGCCGTCGCGCTGCCAGGTAATGCCGCTGCCGAGGTGCGGCATGCCGCTCAGCGCGAGATCGGCGACCTTGCGGCCGGCGTCGAGGTCGATGACCTGGCCGCGTCCGCTGCGCGAGGCGCCGAGGATGTGGCGGTAGGACTGGTCGAAGAAAAAGTCGTCGAGCACGTCGTCGAAGGCGATCCGGCGCGGCGCAAGCTGCGGGGCGGTGCCGGCCCGTCCGTTGCGGTACGGTATTTCCCAGACCTCGGCCAGATCCTTCAGCGCCACGATGAAGCTGCCGCGCGGCGCGGCGTCATAGACCGCCGATACCCGCGACGGCGCACCGTCCGTGCCGCGCACCGTCAGGCTGCGGCGCAGTTCCAGCGTTCTGGCGTCGAGCAGGACCAGCGTGTTCGGCAGATAGTTGCCGACCAGCACCCAGCGTCCGTCGTCACTGACCGCCAGATTGCGGGTGTTGAGACCGGCGCGGATCTCGGCCACGGTCTTCAGGTTCCACAGGTCGTACTTGCTGATCCAGCCGTCGCGGCTGGCAAAGTACACATAGCGGCCGTCGCGGCTGTACTTGGGACCGCCATGCAGGGCGAAGCGGCTCTGGAAGCGATGGATCGGCTCCAGCGTGTCGCCGTCGAGCACGGTGACGTGATGGCTGCCGGCCTCGACCACCAGGAACAGATTGGCCGGATCGGCGCGGAATTGCGGCCGGTCCGGCAGGCTGCCGGGCCGGACATGGACGATACGCGACGCGCGGATGTCGCTGTCGCGCCAGTGCGGCAGCGACGGCGGATCGCTGCGCAGGAAGGTGGCCAGCGCATCGATATCGGCCGCCGACAGCGTGGCGGCGAAGCCGGCCATCTGCGTGGCCGGGCGGCCGTCGCGGATGGTGGCCAGCAGCTCGGCCGGTTTCAGCCGTTCCAGGCTTTGCGGCAACAGCGCCGGCCCCATGGCGCCGAGGCGGTCGGTGCCGTGGCAGCTTGCGCACTGCTGCCGGTACAGGGCCGGCGCATCGGGCGGGGCGGCCGTCGCCAGGGTGGCGACGGCCAGCGAACAGCAGGCGAGCAGCAGGCGCAGTGTCATGCCGTCACCTCGCATCGCAGCGGCCGGGTTTCGGCATCGCTCAGATAGCAGCCGGGATCCTCCGCCCACGGGTTGCCACTGACGGCGAAGGCGCGCACCCGGGTATTGCCATTGCAGATCTCGCGGTGCGCACAGCCCGCGCAGCGGCCCTCCAGCGGTCGCGGCCGCGATTTCAGCCCGTCCATCAGCGGATGGCTGCGGTCGGCCCAGATCTCGCCGAACGGCCGTTCGCGCACATTGCCCAGCCCGACCTGCCACCACATGGTGTCCGGATGGACGTTGCCGAGATTGTCGATATTGGCGACGCCGATGCCGGTGGCGTTGCCGCCCCACTGCAGCAGCCGGGCGCGCAGGTCGTCGACGCGGTGCGGGAAGCGCCGGGCGACCCAGTGCAGCAGGTAGACGCCGTCGGCATCGTTGTTGCCGGTCACGAAATCGCCGGCGCGTTCCTGCCGCGCGCGCGACCAGACATGGGCGAACAACCAGTCCATCGCCTGACGGGTGGCGACGTGGCGGGCATCCTGGCGCTGGTGCTTGCGACCGCGTCCGGCGTAGTTGAAGTGGGACAGGTAGAACTTGTCCAGCCCCTCGTCCTCGGTCAGGGCGACCAGCGCCGGCAGATCGGCGGCATTGGATTCGGTCAGGGTCATGCGCACGCCGACGCGCAGGCCGGCGTCGCGGGCGATGCGGATACCGGCCAGGGCGTCGTCGAAGGCACCGGCACGCTGGCGGAACACGTCGTGCACCGGCTTCAGTCCGTCGAGGCTGACGCCGTAGTAGTCGACGCCGCAATCGGCCAGTTCGCGGGCGATGGCAGGGTCGAGCAGGGTACCGTTGCTGGACACCGACACATGCAGGCCGAGCGCCTTGGCCCGGCGGGCGATAGCGAACAGGTCCGGCCGCAGCAGCGGCTCGCCGCCGGACAGGATCACCGCCGGCACGCCGGCGGCATGCAACTGGTCGAGGACGGTGAATACCTCGGCCGTGGACAGCTCACCGGCAAAGTCGGTGTCGGCCGAGGTCGAATAGCAGTGCTTGCAGGTCAGGTTGCAGCGGCGGATCAGGTTCCAGATCACCACCGGGCCGCGCGGCCGCCGCGGGGTGGCAATGGGACTGTTGTCGCGCAGTGCTTCCATGAATCGGGACAGACGGAACATGACATTACTCCCCGGTCAGGCGCAGGCCGGTTTTTTTCAGGATTCGGGTCGAATAGAGCACATCGCGTCCATGGCAGGCGGCGCCGAGTACGGCGGCGATGCGATCGCCGAGGGCCGCCGCTTCGACGCGGTCGTGGGCATGGACCATGGCGAACAGGTTGTACGGCCAGTCCGGCAGACGGCGCGGGCGCAGGTAGCAGTGGCTGACGAAGGGCAGCCGGGCCACTTCCGCGCCGAGTGCATCGGCCTCTGCGTCGTCGACGTTCCAGACCGTCATGCCATTGGCGAGATAGCCGAGCGCATAGTGGTTCGGTACCGCGGCGATGCGCCGCAGCAGGCCGTCTTCGCGCATGGCTGCCAGCCGGGCGATGATATCGGCCTCGGTGGTGCCGAGCGCGCTGGCGAGGGCAAGGTAGGGTTCCGGCACCAGCGGCAACCCCGACTGCGTGGCGCGTATCAGCGCCCGGTCCAGCGGGTCGAGCATGTCGTTTCCCTTGCGTGGCATTGTGCTGACAGCATAAAAATGACCGGGGGGCAGGCGCCTTAACGCAGATCAATGGCGGCGGTCGGGCCCGGTCCGGATCTCAGGCTTCCAGCCGCAGATGGACGATGAATTCGCGCTGTTTCGGGAACGGCAGCACCGGCACGCCGGCCGCGGCAGCGATCCGGGCCAGGGTATCGTCCAGTGTGCCGGCGAACTCGATGGCAACCACGAACCACAGGTTCAGGTGGTGTTCGCGCGCGTAATTGTGCGCAACTTCCGGGAACGCGTTGATGGCGTCGACAATGGCGTCGAACCGTTCTGCCGGTGCATGACACGCGCACAGCACGAAACGGCCGCCGGCGCGCTCGATCTGGAACAGCGGGCCGAAGCGGGTCAGCACGCCGCGCGCCAGCAGCGCATCGAGCCGCGCCAGCAGCGTGTCTTCGTCCAGCCCCAGTGCGGCTGCCGCTGCCGCATACGGGCGTGAAACCAGCGGAAAACCGTCCTGCAGCCGGTTGATGATCAGGCGGTCGGTGTCGTCGAGCGGCATCAGGCTGGCGTCGTTGTGTCGCATGGGGACTCCTCGCAGGCATAGCGTGCGCCGCGCTGGCGGTAGCAGGTGGTGCTGGGCAGCACCAACCGGGGATGGGGGGCCAGACCGGCATGGCGGACCACGCCGGCGATATCGTCCGCCATTGCCTGGCTGGAACGGGCGTGGATCATGGCGAACAGGTTGTACGGCCAGCCGGGCCGGCGCGGTCGCCGGTAGCACAGGTTTACCGCCGGGTGGGCGGCGAGGCGCTTGCCGATGGCGTCGACGTCGGTGTCCGGTACGTCCCAGACGCACATGGCATTGCTGCGGTAGCCGAATTCGCGGTGGCGCAGCACCACGCCGAAGCGACGGATCACGCCGCTGTCGCACCAGATGCGCAGCCGTTCGCCAACCTGCCCGGGACTCAGGCCGGCCATGGCCGCCAGTGCCTCGTATGGCTGCGCCACCAGTGGCAGGCCGCGCTCCAGCGCCGCGATCAGCCGCCAGTCCGCTGCATCGAGTACCGGTCGCGCCACCGGTGTCCGGGGCGTTCGCTGCCGTTGCGGGCCGTCGAGGGTGAAACCGAGATCAATGTGATATTCGCGCTCCAGCGGCAGGTCGAGCGGCGGGAGACCGGTTGCGACGGCAATATCGTCCAGCGCGGCATCGAGCTGCCCCCGGTCGCGGCCGGTCAGCACGAACCACAGGTTGCAGGCATGACCATGGCGGGCATAGTTGTGGTTGACCAGCGGACAGGCATTGACCCGCGCGGCCATCTCGTCCAGTGCATCGGGCGGCACGGCCAGCGCGGCCAGTGTGCTGGCGCCGATCACGTTCGGCGCGAATACCGCGCCGATGCGGCTGATGCGGCCGGACTGCAGCCCGGCCGCCAGTCGTGACAGCAGGTCCGCCTCGTCGAGACCACAGGCCGCGGCGGCGACATGATACGGGCGGGGCTGCAGCGGAAAATCGCGCTGCAGCGTGTCGAACAGGGCGCGATCATCGGACATGGGCGCTACATGCCGAAGCGGTAGGCGCGCGGGGTGAAGAACACGCCGCTCGGGTTGTCGGCCGGCAGCGAGGCGACCGGGGTCAGCGTGTCGGTACGGTAGACCTCGACCCGATTGTCGTCGCGGCACGAGAACCAGATTTCCTCGCCCTTCGGCGTGAACTCCATGTGCAGCACGCCCCGGCACGGTTTCAGCGTGCGGACCACGCGCCGGCTCCGGGTATCGATGACCTGCAGGGTGTCATTGTCGGGGAAGGCGAAATTGACCCAGACCTGGCGGCCGTCCGGACGCGCCATGACGAAGACCGGCTGGCCGGCGACCGCGACGCGGGCGTTTTCCTTCCAGCCGTCGCGGGTGTCGGCGACCAGCACTTCATGGCGGCCGATGGCCGGCAGCCAGGCTTCGCCCTGGGCGATGGCCCAGCCGCGCAGGTGCGGCATCTTGTACACCGGCAGCGGCGTTTCTCCCCGGCCATAGCCGGACATGACCTTGCGTACCGCCGGCGGGTCCTGCCACAGATCGACCCGGGCCAGCCCGTCCTCGCCGTACAGACCGGCCAGATAATGGCGCCCGTCCGGCGTGACCAATGCATCGTACGGCTGCTTGCCGGCGGCGAGTTTGTCCACTTTCGGGTGCGCGGGGTCGCTGGCGTCGATCAGCCAGATCTCTCCCGACTCGAACAGGCTGGCGGCGAAGTGCTGGCCGGGCAGGTCGACCAGACCGACCACCTTCGAGCGGCGGCCGTCCGCGCCGATGGCCGGGATGTCCGCCAGCGGCTTCAGCGTGGCGGCATCGAACAGGCGGATGCCGCCCGGTTCGTAGTTCTGCGCGGCCACGATGCGGCCATCCTGGCTGATGGCGCCGCCAATGGAATTGCCGGCCTGCACCACGCGATGGGTGATGCGGGCCGACAGCAGATCGATGCGCGTCAGACCGCCATCACGGCCGAACACATACGCATAGCGGGTGTCGCGCGAGAACACTACCGACGCGTGCGACAGGTCGCCCAGCCCGCTGACGGTGGCCAGGCGCTGATGCTGCGTGGTATCGACAATCTGGGCGCGGCCGGTCGCCCGTTCGATGATCAGGCCCAGGTCGCCGGTACCGCGTGCGGCCGGGGCGGTGCTGCAACCGGCCAGTGCGCTCAGGCAGGCCAGCGCAAGCGCGGGAATCAGGGCACGGCGAGAGGATCGCCGCGCTGCAATCGTTCGATCAGCCATACGGCCTCGTCTTCAGTCAGAAACGGTCGCCACGGCGGCATTGCCGTGCCGGGACGCCCGTCAAGCAGCGTGGCCACCAGACCCGACGCCGGCTTGTCCGCCAGGGCGGCGGCGGTCAGCGGCGAGCCGAGCCCGCCCTGGCGCGTCATGCCGTGGCAGGCGCCGCAGTCGTCGCGCAGCCAGTGCGCGAGCTGGCGCTGGCGCTGTGGCGAGGGCGGGTCGGTGGCGAAGGCCGGTGCCGAGACCAGCATGGCGAACAGCGCCATGCCGGCGAGCCGGCACCGGTTTACAGCGACAGGATCCATTTGGCCAGCGTCCTGGCATCGCCTTCGGACACATTGTTGGCCGGCATCGGGATCGGACCCCACTTGCCGCTGCTGCCCTTGATGATCGACTGCACCATCTGGGCTTCCATGTTCTTGCCCTTGTATTTTGTGGCGATGTCCTTGTACGCCGGACCGACCAGTTTCTTGTCGACGGTGTGGCAAGACATGCAGTTCTTGCTCTTGGCCAGGGCTTCGTTGGCCTGGGCGGCGCCGCTGACGAGCAGGGCGCCGAAGGCGAAAGCGGTCACGATAAGGTTGTGCATGGTGGAACTCCGGTTGGCGGACAAAAACAGGCGGGCAGGGAAGGGCTCCCTGCCCGCCATCGGATCAATACACGTCGTGCTGGGTATTGTGGACGTTGAATTTGCCGGTCGGCGTGATCAGCTTCGGATCCTTGATCACGGCCTTCAGCTTGCGGGTCTTGTCATCGACCACGACCAGTGCGGACTCCTGGTCCTTGGTGCCCCAGACCGAGAACCACACTTCGTCGCCGGCCTGGTTGTACTCGGCCTGCACCACGCGCTTGGCGCCGGCGCCCTTCAACTGGGCCCACTCGACGATCGGCAGTACTTCATAGCCGCTCTGCAGCTTGCTGATATCGAACACGGCCACCGACTGGTTCAGCTTCGCGTCCGGGTTCAGCGGGGTGTCGACCCACAGGTTCTTCGACTTCGGATTGGTCTTGATGAACAGCGAACCGCCACCCTGGCCCTTCAGCGTCTCGACCACCTTCCAGGCACTGGCCTTGTGCTTGACCGGATCGGTACCGATCAGGCTGATCGTGTCGTCGCCGAGATGGCTGGTGGCCCAGACCGGACCGAATTTCGGATGGACGAAGTTCGCGCCGCGACCCGGGTGCGGCGTCTTGCCGACGTCGACCAGTGCGGCCAGCTTTTCTTCCTTGGTATCGACCACGGCGACCTTGTTCGACGCGTTGGCGGCAACCAGGAAGTAGCGGCCGGTGGAGTCGAAACCGCCGTCATGCAGGAACTTGGCCGAGTCGATGGTGGTGGTTTTCAGGTTCTTCAGGTCGGTGTAGTCGACCATCATGATCTTGCCGGTTTCCTTGGCATTGACCACGAACTCGGGGCGGTAGTGGCTGGCGGCGATGGAGGCCACGCGCGGCTCGGGGTGATATTCGCCATCGACCGTCATCCCGCGGGTCGACACGATCTTCAGCGGCTTCAGCGTGCTGCCTTCCATGATGACGTACTGCGGCGGCCAGTAGGTGCCGGCGATCGCGTACTTGTCTTCGTAGCCCTTGAACTTGGAGGTTTCGACCGAACGCGCTTCCAGGCCGACCTTGACTTCCGCAACCCGGTCAGGCACCGGCATCCACAGGTCGATCAGGTCGATCTTGGCGTCGCGGCCGATCACGAACAGGTAGCGTCCCGAGGCCGACATGCGCGAAATGTGGACGGCGTAGCCAGTCTTGATGATGTTGATGATCTTCTTGCTGTCGCCGTCGATCAGCGCAACCTCACCCGCGTCGCGCAGGGTGACCGAGAACAGGTTGTCGAGGTTCAGCTTGTTCATCTTCCGGGTCGGACGCTTGCTGACCGGAACGAGTTCCTTGTAGCTCTTCTCCATGTCCGCCAGCGAGTACTCCGGCGGTGTCGGCGGTTCCTGCTGGACGTAGCGCGCCATCAGGTCGACTTCCTCGTCGGTGAAGTCGCCGGACGTGCCCCAGTTCGGCATGCCGGCCGGGCTGCCGTACTTGATGAAGGTCTTCAGATACTCGCTGCCGCGCTCCAGGGTGATGTCCGGTGTCAGCGGCTTGCCGGTAGCGCCCTTGCGCAGCACGCCGTGACAGCCGGCGCAGCGTTCGAAATAGATCTGCCTGGCCTTGGTGAATTCGGCCTCGGTCATCTTCGGCGCTTTGGGATTGGCATTCTTGTGCAGGCCGTCGTCGGCGGCGTAAGCCTGCCCGACCATCAGTGGCAGCAGCGCCAGCGCCGGGAGAATCCAGCGGGGGAACCGTCTCGCTTTCATGGTTCTTCTTTCTGTTGCAGGTTGGAGAAAGAGGGGAAAACCGTGACCTGGAATGGCGCCGGCCGGGCTGGCGTCATGTCCATGGGGTGCGAGGGCATGACAGTCATTCCATTGACGATGACATGCTGATGGACAAGCGGAAAATGCTCATTGATTCGCGTCAAGGTGCCGGCATGACGCCGGGCGGGCAGTGACGGAAGGCGGGAAGGCGGATTGCCGCCGGCCGGGTGGCCGGCGGCAGGAGGAATCAGGCGTCCGGGGCGGCCTTGTGGGTGACCACCGTGCACTGGTACACGCCGCCGAAGAAGGTGCGCTTGTTCCAGTCGAAACGGTCGGCATGGGTCGCGTAATGGCTGAGTTCGTGCTTCCACACCGCGTTGGCGAACGGTTCCAGCCAGGCGTTGACCACCTTCAGGATCCAGCGGATCGGCTGCCACATCGACGGCCGGTGGTAGTCGACGAACACCGCCTTGCCACCGACCGGCACCCGCGCCAGCATGTGGTCGACGATTTCGCGCTTCTTGTCTTCCGGCACTTCATGCAGCAAAAAGAAGCTGCAGATCAGGTCATATTCACCATGTCCGTCGAAATGGGCGGCGTCGGCACGATACACTTGCGCCCATGGCCGGCCGGCCAGCTTGCGTTCGGCGTGCTCGACCTGTGCCGGCGTGATGTCGGTCAGGTGGAAGCTGCCCTGCGGACCGACCTTGTCGGCGACGCGGGTCACCAGATCACCGTAGACATGGGCGACCTGCCAGACGCGCATGCCGGGGCGGATCTCGTTCAGATAGGCCCGCATCAGGCGCTGGTCGTTGCCGAACAGCAGGACGCGAACCACAAGGTTGTGGTCGAGCCGATCGACCTGGACCGGATTGACATAGGCCCAGTCATAGACGTCGACCATGTAATCGGGCACACCTTCGTAATAGGGGTCGACCACGTCATTGGTCAGTGGGGCGGCGCTAGTCTGAGTGTCCATCCTGATGTAATGCCTCGTGGAAAATCTTAGGCTAGTTGAGGCGATCCGGAATTTTATTGAGATGGATCATGTAAATCAGCAATCACTTATGCAGTATATCGACGAAAGATATTCGATTTCCCGATGCGCGCTGGCCAGCGATGCGGCACAGTGACGCGTTTTCAACATTGACGAGTGGTGAGCGAACGAATTATGGACATCCGCTGGATCGAGGATTTCCTGAGTGTGGCGTCTTCCCGCAGCTTTTCACGCGCGGCGGAGGAACGGCACATCTCGCAGCCGTCGCTCAGTCGTCACATTCAGGCGCTGGAACACTGGGTCGGCGTACCGCTGATCGAGCGTCGCGGCCTGCCACTGACGCTGACGCCGGAAGGCGTGCTGTTCCGTGACAATGCCGAGCACTTCCTGCGCCGGCTGCTGGAGACGCGCAGCATGCTGCGCGGCGAGGTCAATCCGGACGCACATTCATTGAGGGTCATTGCCGGGCATTCACTGTCGGTGAATTTCGTGCCGTCGTGGCTGCAGACGGTACGGCAGGACTACAGCGACATCAGCGTGCGGGCGGTGACCGCCAGCATCAACAAGGCGATCAAGGCCCTGTCGGACGGCTCGGCCGATCTGCTGCTGTGCTACCACCATACCGAACTGCCGGTGCTGCTGGACGAGACGCGCTACGCGTTCCTGCCGCTGGGTGACACCGTACTGTTGCCGGTGTCGGCGCCGGGCCTCGACGGCCGGCCGCGTTACGCGCTGCCGGGGACCCGCCAGGTGCCGGTACCGCTGATCTCGTTTGCGACCGGTGCCTACCTGCGTCGCGCCGTGCAGTACCTGCTGGACCACGCTGGCCAGCCGTATGCCCTGCTGCGACGCTATGAGTCGGACATGTCCGACCAGGCCAAGGAGCTGGTGCTGCAGGGGCTGGGCATGGCCTGGCTGCCGGAAATGGTGGTCAGCCAGGAACTGGCCGAGGGCCGGCTGGTCCGCGCTGGCGGCCAGCGCTGGCAATTGCCGCTCGGCATCCGCCTGTATTGCGACCTGAACAATCGCAAGCCGGCGCTGGTGCGGCTGTGGCAGCACCTGAGCGGTCGCGACCTGCCGGACTGAGTCCGGCCCCCCCGTGTGGCCCGACCGGACGCAGGATTCGGGGGCTGCATGGGCACTTATTCATTCCCCGCATACCCGGCATCTGAATACGCATCGCCGGACGCGTTTCCGTCTGCATCATGACGCATGACGCCGGATGGGCCGGCGCGCAGCGAGTGAGGGTGGAATGAATTCGGTTGACAAGAGGGTCGGGCAGCGCCGCTTCGGCATCGTCGGCGGGGTCGGTGCGCTGGCAGGCGCCGACGTGCTGTTCAAGCTGGTCCAGCGCGCGGCGCGCCAGGGCGAGGCCCAGCCTGACGTGCTGCTGGAGCAGCAGCCACTGAGCGAAGGCGACGCCGTGGCCCGGGGCGAGGCCGATCCGCGCGAGAGCAAGTTCTACGTATTCAACATCGTCCGGCACTTCGAGAGTCAGGGCGTCGACCGGGTGCTGTTGCCGTCGTTCATCTGCCATACCTTCCTCGACGACATCCAGGCCGAAACCGCGCTGCCGATCGTCAACCTGATGACGGCAGTCACCGACCATCTCGAACGCGAGCTGCCGGCCGGCACGCCGCTTGGCGTGCTGACCTGCGACTACGTGCGCCGTGCCGGCCTGCTCGAAAGCCATCTCGGCGCGCGCCATCCGCTGCATTACCCGTCCGCCGACGCCCAGGCCGGGCTGATGGAGGCGATCTACGGCCCGCGCGGGCTCAAGGCCGGCTACCTCGACGATGCCGCGCTGGAAGCCGTGATGCAGGCCTGCCGCAGTCTGCAGGCCGACGGGGTCGGGGTCATCCTCGCCGCCTCGACCGAAGTGGCGCTGCTGGCCGAACGACTGGCCGCCCGCGGCATCCGGCTGATCGACAGCAACCGGGTCTATGCCGACCATGCGCTGGAGCGCGATGCCGTGCCGGCCGGTGAGCCGGTCAAGGTCGGTATCGTCGGCGGCGTCGGACCGGCGGCGACGGTGGATTTCATGGACAAGCTGGTCAGGCTGACACGGGCGCAGCGCGACCAGGAACACGTGCGGCTGCTGGTCGAACACAATCCGCAGATTCCGGACCGGACCGCGCACATCCTCGGCCGCGGGCCGGACCCGTCGATCGCGCTGTATGCCGCCTGCAAGCGGCTGGAGGCCGGCGGTGCGGCGATGATCGCCATTCCGTGCAATACCGCGCATGCCTACCTTGGCGACCTGCAGCCGCATCTGTCGATCCCGGTCATCAGCATGCCGGACGTGACCATGGCACGGATTGCCGAACGCTACCCGCACTGTCCGCCGGTCGGGCTGCTGGCCACCAGCGGCACGATGAGCAGCGGCGTCTACCGCCGGGCGGCCGAGCGCGCCGGCCTGACGCTGATCGTGCCGGACGACGCCCATCAGGCGCAGGTGATGAATGCCATCTACGGCGACAAGGGGGTCAAGGCCGGCTTTGTCGACGGCGAGTGCCGCGCCGACCTGCTGGCCGCTGCCCGCCATCTGGCCGATCGCGGCGCCGAAGTGCTGATCCTCGGCTGCACCGAACTGCCACTGATCGTGCCTGGCGAGGACGTCCTGAACCTTGGCGGTCGCGAGGTCGGTCTGGTCGACCCGACCCGGGAACTGGCGCGTCGTTGCGTCGAACTGGCGCAGGGGGCGTGACCGGGGAAGACCGACTGTCGCCTTGCCGCAACCGCAAGCCGTCCCCTTTTTGACGGCTTGCCGGGCCGGCTGGTGTCATTGTCGTCGGGCATGACCCGGTTCGGGCGCCGGCATCGGGAAGCGATCTCCCGTTTTCATTTGAAAATGATTCAAATGGCGGCCTGATTATCGACATGCGGCTCGCCGGGCAGAATGGCACGGCCTCTTCCACCGAGTCCGGAGCCCTGCCGCCATGCCTACTGCTTCCCCGTTGTTCACCCCGACCGTCATTGCCGGTCACGCCGTGCCGCACCGCGTGGTCATGGCGCCGATGACCCGCTGCCGCAGCACCCAGCCCGGCGATGTGCCCAATGCGCTGAATGCGCGCTACTACGCCCAGCGCGCATCGGCTGCGCTGATCGTGACCGAGGCGACGCAGATCTCGCCGCAAGGCAAGGGTTACTCGTTCACGCCCGGTATCCACAGTGACGCGCAGGTGGCCGGCTGGCGTCTGGTGACCGATGCCGTCCATGCCGCCGGCGGGCGGATCTTCCTGCAGCTCTGGCATGTGGGACGCATGTCCCACCCGGATTTCCACCATGGTGAATTGCCGGTTGCGCCGTCGGCCGTGCCGTTCGACGGCCAGGTGTGGAGGGCTGATCCGCAGACCGGGATCGGCGCCATGGTCGCCTGCCCGACGCCGCGTGCGCTGGAGCGGGATGAAATCCGCGGCATCGTCGACGACTTTCGCCGCGCGGCGCGACGGGCGCTGGACGCCGGCTTCGACGGTGTCGAGATCCATGGCGCCAACGGCTATCTGCTCGACCAGTTCCTGCGCACGACCTCGAACACCCGCACCGATGAATACGGCGGCTCGCGTGACAAGCGGTTGCGCTTTCTGCGGGAAGTGGTCGATGCCGTGGCCGGGGAAATCGGTGCCGCACGCACTGCCATCCGCCTGGCGCCGTTCCTGACCGCGCGCGGGATGGCCTGCCCGGACATTCTGCCGACCCTGCTGGAGGCGGCCACTTATCTGCAGGCGCGCGGCATTGCCTATCTGCACCTGGTCGAAGCCGACTGGGACGATGCGCCGCCGTTTACCGAGACGTTCCGCCAGGACATTCGTGCCCGCTTCAGCCGGCCGATCATCGTGGCCGGCAAATACGACCGTGCCCGCGCCGAGTGGGTGATCGGCAACGGTTATGCCGACCTGGTCGCCTTCGGCCGCGCCTTTATTGCCAACCCGGACCTGCCGCGCCGGCTGGCCGACGGCCTGCCGCTGGCTTCATTCGACGGCAACACGCTGTTTGGCGGCGATGCCCGTGGCTACAGCGACTACCCGGCCGCCGCCTGACTTTCCCCTTACCCTGCAAAGGACACTGCCATGACCCTGTTCCCTTCCTCTTCCGCACGCTGGCTGCTGCCGCTGCTGTTGTCCGCCGCGACCCTGACTGCCAGCGCACAGGACCTCCCGCTGCTGCTGCCACGCGTCGTCGTTGCCGCCAGCGGGCAGGCGACGGCTGATTCGCCGCAGGCACTGGCTGCCCGCCGCTACGGCAGCTTCTGGAATACTGGCGATGAAGCGCTGGCCCGCGCCGCGCTGGCGCCTGACTTTACCGACCGCACCCTGCCACCGGGCCGGGCGCAAGGGCTGGCCGGGCCGCTGGCCGCCTCCCGCTTCATGCGCACGGCCATACCGGACATGCGCTGCGAGATCGAACAGATGGTGGTCGCCGGCGACCGGGTGGTGGTCCATCTGCGCTTCCGTGGCCATTTCAGCGGCCAGTTCGGCCAGTTGCAGGGGCGGGGCCAGGCGGTCGACTTCATCGCCACCGACATCTACCGGGTGGCGGATGGACGTATCGCCGAAAACTGGCATATCGAGGACAATCTGACCCTGATGAAACAGCTTGGCGTCGTTGGCGCCTGACCTGACCCCTACCTGGAGAATCCGGCATGAACCTTTCTGATATCGCCAAGACCCGCTACACCACCAAGGCCTTCGATCCGGCACGACGCATTCCGCAGCCGAAGATCGACGAACTGCTGACCCTGCTGCGTCACAGCCCGTCGTCGGTCAACTCGCAACCGTGGCACTTTGTCGTGGCTGACAGTGCCGAAGGCAAGGCGCGCATCGCCCGCGGCGTGCATGACGATTTCGTCTACAACGAGCCCAAGGTGCTGAACGCGTCGCATGTGATCGTGCTGTGCGCGCGCACTGCCATGACCGACGACCATCTGGCACGCGTGCTGGAACAGGAGGCCGCCGACGGCCGCTTCCCGAGCCCGGAGGCCCGGGAAGGCCAGCGCAACGGTCGCCTCGGCTACGTGAACCTGCACCGCTACGACCAGAAAGACCTGCAGCACTGGATGGAAAAGCAGACCTATCTGGCACTCGGCACCCTGCTGCTCGGTGCCGCCGCGCTCGGCATCGATGCCACGCCGATGGAAGGCTGCGATTTCCGCAAGCTGGACCAGGAACTGGGCCTGCGCGAACACGGTTTTACCAGCGTGGTGCTGGTCAGCCTCGGCTATCACAGCGACAGCGACTTCAATGCCGGACTGCCGAAGTCGCGTCTGCCGCAGGAAGACGTGTTCACCTTCCTGTAAGCGGTTCGCGCCGGTCCCCCCGGCGCGTCCGCCTGCCGGCTGCGTTCAGACCGTGAAGCGCGACACCTGCTGCTGCAGGCCGAGCGACAGCGACTCGAGCTGTCGGGCGGCATCGCGGGTGAAATGCACCGTCGACTGGGTTTCCTCTACCACGCCGACCACCCGTTCGACATCGCCGGCCAGATTGGTGCCGGCCTGGCTCTGCTCGGCCAGGGCTTCGGCCACATTGCGGAAGCGGACCAGCGTCGTTTCCATCCGGTCGTCGATGTCGCCGAGCGACACCGCCAGCTGATTGACTTGCGTGACGCCGGCATCGACCAGCGGATTGATATGGTCCATGACGGCGGACACGCTGACCGTTTCCTTGACCACGGTCTGGATGATGCTGGTGATCTCGCTGGTGGCCTGGGCGGTGCGCTCGGCCAGTTTGCGTACTTCATCGGCGACCACGGCGAAGCCCCGGCCCTGCTCGCCGGCGCGTGCCGCCTCGATGGCGGCATTCAGCGCCAGCAGGTTGGTCTGGTCGGCGATGTCGCGGATGGTGTCGGCAATGCCGCTGATATTGCGCGTGCGCTCGGCCAGCGACACGACCTGGGTCGACGCCGTGCCGATCTCGCCGGAAATGGAACGGATGCCTGCCGAGACTTCCCGGGCGACCGTGCGGCCCTGCCGGGCCAGTTCGGCGACGCCGCGCGAATCGACCTCGGTATCGCGGGCATTGGCCGTCACATGGTCGATGCTGACCGACAACTGCTCGATCGCCGCCGCGGCCGATGAGGTCGACTCGTTGGCGGAGGTGGAGGCCTGGTCCAGCCGCTCCATCTGCCCGGTCAGGCTGTGGGCGGTTTGCGCCAGCTGGCCGGCCGAACGGGAGATCTGTTCGATCATGCCGCGCAGGCTGCCCTGCATGTCACGCATGACGGCCAGCAGACTGCCCGGCTTGCCCCTGGTGTGAATCTCGTCGCCCAGCCTGCCGGCGGCGATGGCCTCGACGACCTGCACCGCATAGGCCGGTTCGCCGCCGAGCGCGCCGATGATCTGCCGCGACATGGCCATGGCCAGCCCGGCCACGACCAGCAGCACGGCCAGGCCGATGCCCAGCAGTACCCGGGCGCTGCTCCAGAACGTCTTCTCGATATCGTCCGTGAAAATCCCGGTGCCCACGACCCAGCCCCATGGCTCGAAGCGATAGACCCCGTTGAGCTTCGGCAGTTCTTCCGTGCTGCCCTTGCGCGAGGTCAGAATCACTGTCAGCCCGTAGGTCGTGCCGCCTTTCAGGGCATCGTTGTAAGCATCGACCGTGGTACGGCCATCGGGAAGTTTGCTGCCGGTGTCGACCTTGCCGACCCTTTCGGCCTTGGTATGCACGACAAGAACATTGTCCCGGGTGCGGGCAAAGTAATAGAAGTCCCCGTGTTTCATCATCGCCAGCGCCTGGGCCGCTCTGGCCTGTGCGCCGGCGGTGCTGAGCTTGCCCTGCTTTTCCTGGCCTTCGTAGTATTTGAGGATGCTTTCCGCCGCTTTCAGCTGGCTGATGATGAAGGTTTCTTTTTCTTTTTTCAGTGACGTGTGGATGCTGTACAGCGAGAAGCCCGCCAGTAGCAACAACCCCAGGAAACTCGCGAGAATGATGACGGCAAGCCGAGTGGAGACGCGCATGATGTGCCCTGCCTGGAGTGAAGGGATGGGTAAATTGAACCCACTTACTGTTATCGGAAGGGCAGTTGAAGATATAAGTTGTTTTCCGGACCTATGTGCACAATGAATTCCCGCACCGGGCAAATGGAAAACTGAATGCCGGAATCATGGTTTCAGCAGCCTGCCGGCATCCCGCAGCATGAGGGCCTGCCGGACAAAAGCCAGCGTGGCCGGTGACGACTGGCGTTGATCGAGGACCGCCAGGCCGATCCGGCGGGCGACCTGCGGCGCCAGCGGACGGGACACATAAGCGGTCTGGTCGTGCGCCGGCAGCGCCAGCTCGGCCAGCAGGGTGACCCCGTCGCCGCGGGCCACGGTGTTCAGTGTGCTGAGCAACTGGGAACAGCGGTAACGGATCTGCGGCGTCAGCCCGGCGGCAGTGAACAGGCGCATGACCAGTTCGGCCGACCCGGCGCCGGTCAGGATGAACGGATCGTCGCACAGCTCGCGCAGGCTGAGGGCATCGCGCGCCGCCAGCGGGTGCCGGCGGGGCACGACCGCAACCATCCGGTCTTCCAGCAGCGGCCAGCTATCGAAGCTCTCGTCCGGCAGCACCACAAAGCCGATGTCGATGCGGCGCTCGCGCAGCCACTGGACGACCTGCTGGTCTGGCCCTTCCTCGACATGGATCTCGATGCCCGGATAGCGCTGGCGATAGTCGGCCAGCAGGGCCGGCAACAGCCGCATCGACGCGGTCGGGCCGAAGGAGCCGATGCGCAGCGTGCCCTGTTTCATCCCTTTTGCATCGGCGGCTTCCTGGCGCATGGTCTCGGCCAGTCCGAGCAGGCTGCGCGCGCGCAGCAACAGCCGCTGGCCGATATCAGTCAGCTCGACCCGCGCCTGATGGCGCTGTACCAGCTCGACCCCCAGTTCCTGTTCCAGCGATTTGATCGCATGCGATACCGCCGACTGGGAAATGCCGAGTCGGGCGGCTGCCAGGGTGAAGCCGCGCAAGGCCGCGACCTGCGAGAAAATTTCCAATTGGGTCAATGTCATCGCATCCGGCATCTGTCATGAGTTTTTGCTCATTTTACCATTAGCCATCATGAGCATAAGAATGGTGCCCCGCTCATGAGCCCCCTGCCGGAAAGCAATGAAACCTGCCGCCGATGCCATCACCTGCCTGAAGCTGTGCCTGGTCTCCATGATCTGGGGCGGTACCTTTGTCGCCGGGCGTTTTCTGTCCGATGAAATGCCGCCCCTGCTGTCGGCCAGCCTGCGCTTCGTCATGGCCAGCCTGGCCCTGCTCGGTTTCCTGCTGCTGAGCCGGATACCGCTGGTCCGGCTGAACACCCGGCAATTCCTGCAACTGCTGCTGCTCGGCTTCTTCGGGATCTTTCTGTACAACCTGTGCTTTTTTTACGGGCTGCGCGAGATCGGTGCGTCGCGTGCCGCGCTGATCGTTGCGCTGAACCCGGCTGTGATGGCGCTGGTGGCCCGGGTATTTCTCCGCGACACCCTGTCGATCGGGCAGCTGTCCGGCATCGCACTGTGCCTGGCGGGGGCCGGGATGGTGATACTGGGACATGCCGCACCGGCGCTGGCCGGCAATGCGGGCAGCGGGTGGGGGGATGCGCTGATCCTTGGCTGCGTGGCGAGCTGGGTCATCTACAGCGTGTGCGCCAGAGAGCTGTCGGCCACCATCGGCCCGCTGCAGACCGTGACCCTTTCCATCCTGCTGGGCACCGCGATGCTGTGCGCAGCCACACTTGCGCTGGGGCAGATGCAGCTGGCGTCGCTGGCCCGGGTTTCGGGGCCCGGGTGGCTGAGCCTGCTGTATCTGGGCGTGGTCGGTTCGGCGCTGGCCTATATCTGGTACTACGACGGCATTGCCCGGATCGGCGTGACCCGGGCCGGCAGCTTTATCGCGCTGAATCCGCTGACTGCCGTCCTGTCCGGCGCGCTGTTGCTGGGCGAGACGCTGACCTGGCGGAGCTGTACCGGCGGTGGGCTGATCATTGCCGGCATTCTGCTGTGCAATGCCGGCGCCCGGCTCAGACTGGCCTGGCGTGCTCGGCTGCAAGCATCGCCAGGTAGCCGTTGAGGTCTTCGCCGCCAAGGCCCAGGGTATGCAGGATTTCGGCCATGAAGCTGACCGGGGCGGTGCCGGGCGCAGTGACGACGCGCTGATCGGCAACTGCACAAGGCACGTCCTGATAGCTGGCGGCGCCGCCGTAATCCAGTTCCGACAGGTTCGCTGCCGAATTGGAGGTATGGCGGAGGTGATCGAGCACGCCCGCCTGTGCCAGCACCCGGGTGCCGTCGCAAATGCCGGCGACCACGAGATTTCTGTCATGTGCCGCAGCCAGCAGGGCCGAGAGGTCCGGGGCCTGGTCCGTTTTCCAAATGGTGCCGCCACAGACGATCAGCAGCTCCAGTTCATCGAGGTCAATGGCTTCAACGGCCAGTTGCGGGGTGACGAGCATGCCGCCGGACGAGGTGACCGGGGTGCCGCCCGGGGTCGCGAAGCGGGTGTCGAAGCCGTAACAGGCCCGACCCACCGCATTGATCAGCGCGGTTTCCCAATCGGAAAAATTCTCGGTGAGGATGGTGATGGCACGGATCACTGTCGTGTCCTTTCTCTCTGGAGGGTGAGCGATGCCCGAGGACGCGTTGGTCCTGCAGGAACCCCGAGCGTAATGGAGACGACTGCCAGTTTCTGTCAGCAGCGTTGGCCCGCGATGCGTTCGCGCACAGCAAAAAACCCGCCAGTCCATCATGGATGCGGGTTTTTGCCGTGCAGATCTGGTGCCCAGGGTCGGACTCGAACCGACACACCTTGCGGCGGGGGATTTTGAGTCCCCTGCGTCTACCGATTTCGCCACCTGGGCAGGTGCAACAGGTGGCGCATGTTACCTGCGGGGCCGGCGCTTGTAAATCGGGCGCGCTCAGTCCTGGTCGTCGTCCTGCGCCCGGATCGACAGGGCCAGTTCATACAGCGCCTTGCGGTTGGCGCCGGTCATGCGCGACACGATCTGGCTTGCCTGCTTCACCGGCAGTTTCTCGTCGAGCAGGATTTCGAGCAGTCGACGCGACTCGGTGTCGTCGTCCTCGTCTTCGCTGGCGGCGGCCGGCTCGATGATCAGCGCGATTTCGCCCCGGCACTGGTTCGGGTCGGCGGCGATAAAGGCCGCGAGTTCGGCGGCGGGCAGGCGCTGGATGGTCTCGAAGGTCTTGGTCAGTTCGCGCGCCAGCACGATGACCCGCCCGGCGCCAAGCACGTCGACCAGATCGGTCACGCACTCGATCAGCCGGTGCGGGGCCTCGTAGATGACCACGGCGTCGCGGCAGTCGGCGATGGCGGCGATGGCATCGCAGCGCGCCTTGCGCTTCGGCGACAGGAAACCGAGAAAGCGCCAGCGGTCGCACTGGGTGCCGGATGCCGACAGCGCGGCGACGACGGCCGACGGGCCGGGCAGCGGCGACACGGCATAGCCGGCATCGCGCACGGTGCGCGCCAGGCGGGCGCCGGGATCGGACACGGCCGGCGTGCCGGCGTCGGAGACCTGGACGATCAGCTTGCCCTCGGCAAGCCAGCCGACCACCTTGTCGGCCATGCCGCGCTCGTTGTGCTCGCGCACGCTGACCAGCTGGGTGCGGATTCCATAGCGTGTCAGCAGCTGGCCGGTGACGCGGGTATCCTCGGCCAGCACGATGTCGGCGGCATCAAATGCCGCCAGCGCACGCAAGGTAATGTCGGCGAGGTTTCCCAGCGGTGTGGCGGCCACATATAATGTGCCGCGTCGGAACGATGCTTTGGCATCGTCAAGCAATTGAAAGTACGGAGAATGCAACGACTGGCTCCACTTCTGGCCGTTCTGGCCGCCATCTGGCTTACGGGTGCGCAGGCGGCAACGCCCACCCAGGCCGCGGACTATATCATCCGGCAGAACGCTGCGCCGTTGAAGCCGCTGTTCTCGCCCCCTCCCGGACAGGCTGCCGTGCCGGTTCCGCCGGCCGCACCGGCTGCCGTCGCCGCACCGCAGCCGGCCGTGCCCGAGCGGGCGCCGATCGCGGTGCTGCTGCCGCTGAAAAGCGAGGCGCTCGGTGACGCCGCCGACGTGGTGCGCGCCGGCATTGTGGCGGCGCAGGGCGCCGATCAGGGCCCGGCGGTACGCATGTACGACACCACGGTCGACAATGTTGCCCAGCGTTATCGCGAGGCGGTGGCCAATGGCGCCCGGGTGGTGATCGGTCCGCTGACGCGTCCGGCCATTGCCCAGCTTGCGCCCCGGGTCACCGTGCCGACGCTGGCGCTGAACACGCTGGATGGCACCACCGCCAATCCGAAGCTGTTCGGTCTGTCGGTGTCGGCCGAACTCGAAGCGCGCCAGATCGCCCGGCTGATGCGCCAGGACGGCATGCAGCGTCCGGCGGTCATCACCGGGAGCGGCGTGCTGGACCGTCGTCTGGCGGCCGCGTTCGCTTCCGAGTGGACCAGCGCCGCCCAGACGCCGCCGCGCTCGCTGGCGGCGCACGACCCGGCCCTGGCCGGGCACCTGGCCGGCGCCGACAGCGTGTTCCTGGCGCTGATCGATCCGGCCGCCGTGCCGGCTGCCGTCTCGGCGCTGCCGCGCTATGCGGTGTCGCAACTGGCGGTGGCCCATGTGCCGGCGGCGCTGACCGGGGTCAAGGTGGTCGACATGCCGTGGCTGGTCATGGCCAGACACCCGGCCGTCCAGCGCTATCCGCGCCCGGCCGAGGCGCTGACCCGCGCCACCGAGCGGCTGTACGCGCTCGGCATCGATGCCTATCGCGTTGCCCGCGACATGACGGTGACGCCGCCGCCGCCCGGCTGGCGGCTCGATGGCGTGACCGGCGATCTGAAGCTCGGCCGTGACCGCCAGTTCGCCCGCACGCTGCCGGTCCAGGTGCTGGAAGGGCAATAAGTGAATGATGCCGGCCGGCTCGCCGAGGACCGTGCACTGGTCCTGCTGCGCGCCGCCGGCCTCAAGCCGGTCGCGCGCAACTGGCGTGGCGGCGGTGGCGAGCTCGATCTGGTCATGACCGAGGGCGACACCCTGGTGTTTGTGGAAGTGAGAGCACGGAAAAGCTTGAGTTTTGGCGGTGCAGCCGCCAGTCTTTCCCGATCCAAACGAGAACGACTCCGGCGGGCCGCCGAGGCGTTTCTGCTTACGTGGCCGGGCCCCGTCCCGGCTTGCCGATTTGATGCGGTCTGTTTCGACGGCGATGCCGATCCGGCATGGTTGAAACAGATCGATTTATGACTCCGCAGAGGAGCCCGCGATGGAACTGATAGAACGCATCAACGAGCATTTCATTGAAAGCATCGCCGCCAAGCAGGCTGCCATGGACGTCCTGCCGGGCGTGATGGCGCAGGCGGCCGAACGCATGGTTGGCTGTCTGATGAACGAGGGCAAGATTCTCGCCTGCGGCAATGGCGGCTCGGCAGCGGATGCCCAGCATTTCGCCGCCGAGATGGTCGGCCGCTTCGAGAAGGAGCGCCCGGGGCTGGCCGCGCTGTCGCTGGCGACCGACTCGTCGGCGCTGACCGCCATCGGCAACGACTACGACTTCGAGCGCGTCTTCTCCAAGCAGGTACGGGCGCTGGGTCACGACGGCGACCTGCTGCTGGCGATCTCGACCTCGGGCAACTCGCTGAACGTCATCGAAGCCATCCATGCTGCCCACGAGCGGCAGATGGACATCATCGCGCTGACCGGACGCGATGGCGGACAGATCGCCGATCTGATGACCGCCGACGACATCCTGATCAATGTGCCGGTCAACCGGACCGCGCGCATTCAGGAAGTCCATATCACCATCATCCATGCGCTGTGTGACGCCGTGGACTACATGCTGTTGGGAGGAGACTGAATGACCCGAAAGACGCTCGCCATCCTGTTGCTGGCCGCGACTGCCGCCACGACGCTGTCCGCCTGCATTCCGGTGGTGGCTGCCGGTGCCGGCGGTGCACTGCTGGTCGGCGCAGATCGCCGCACGACCGGGGTCTATGTGGATGACCAGAGCGCCGAGGTGAAGATCGGCAAGCAGGTGTCCGACAGCTACCCGGCTGCCCACGTCAACGTGACCAGCTACAACCGCGTGGTGCTGCTGACCGGCGAAGTGCCGGACGAGGCCGCCAAGCGCGGCATCGAACTGCTCGCCCGCGGTCAGCCGAACGTGCGCCGCGTGTATGACCAGACCGTGGTGTCGCCGGTGTCCAGCCTCGGCAACCGGCTGAACGACAGCTCGCTGACCTCGAAGATCAAGGCACGCATGGTCACCGCCAACCTGTTCTCGCCGAACCACGTCAAGGTGGTCAGCGAGCGCGGCGAAGCCTATCTGCTCGGGCTGGTGACGCCGGACGAAGCCTCGGCAGCGACCAAAATCGCCAGCGAGACCGCCGGCGTGCTGAAGGTTCACACCTTCTTCCAGCTGATCGACTCGCAGACCAACCAGATGCTGCCGGACGCGCAACAACCCGGCTGAATCTGAACCTTCCGTCCCCGTCCGCTCTTTGCGGTGAGAGGGATGACAAAAACGCCGCTTCCGGATGGAAGCGGCGTTTTTCATGGTGACCCGGCAGGATTACTGCTGGATGCCGGCGACGACCCACTTGTCGTTGGTGGCCGGCGACTTGATGTAGTGCCAGGTTTCGCTGAACGGCACGGCCGGGGCATTGACCGATTCGCTGACGGTGCCGCTGAAGCGCACGCTGGCGACCAGGCCGCTGCTGTTCGACTCGGCGTCGATCAGCTGGCAGTCGAGCTGCGGGAAGTCTGCGGTTTCGCCATTTTCGGTGATGTCGGCCTTCAGCTGCTCGAACAGTTCCGGCGTCATGTACTTGCGCACTTCCTCGACGTTGTCCGGGTTGTTCATGCTTTGCAGGTGCATGAAGGTCGCCTTGGCCTGGCGCAGGAAATGCGGCGTTTCAGTGCCGTCCGGCAGACGGGCCAGCGACGGCGCGGCCTGCGGTGCGTAACCGCCACCGATCGGCGGGACCGGCACGCTGCCGGTCGGGTTCACGCGGAAGGCGTTCGGGTCCATCGGACGCGCCTGCGGTGCCGTCTGCAGCGGCGCATTCATTGCGGCCTGTTCACGGCGGCGACGCAGCATGCGGAACAGGAAGAAGCCGCCAACGGCGAGCAGCAGGATGGTACCGATGCCCATGCCGCTGCTTTGTTGCGGGGCGGCCGGCTCGCCGGCAGCCTGCTTCTCGGCGGCGGTATTGGCCTGGGCGGTGCCCTTGTCGCTCATGGCATTGCCGAGCATGTAGCCGGCTGCCGCACCGGCGGCACCGGCGGCGATGGCGGTACCGACACCCGGGCCGCTGCGCGGCTGCGGGGCGGCCTGGGCCGGGTAGTTCGGCGTCGGGGCGGCCTGTTGATAGGTCGGTGCGGGCTTGGCGCTGCGCTGCATGCCCGACGACCGGCCCTTGCCGATACGGGCTGCCTCGGCGAATGGCGCGGCCAGCAATGCGGCGCAAGCGAGTGAAAGTACCAGCTGGCGGGATTTCGGGGACATGTGGGACTCCTCTGGTGGCAGGTCCGACGCTGCCGGTTTCCGGTTGTCCGGGCGGGGGCGGAAAATCGCCCACGACCGTATTGATGTGGGCAGATGTTGCAGCGTGGTGCTTAGTCAGTGCTTAAAAAAATTGACGAATATCAGTATGGGGCGACGTCGCGTATTTCAATGACCTCGACGCCGCCATCGTCGGCATCGACGCGGAAGCGGACATCCAGCGCGTACAGCCGCACGCCGTAGAGCCGCTGCGGGTCGTCATGGAAGGCCGGCCGCGGGTCCTGCGCCAGCACTTCGTCAATCAGGGCCGCCAGGTCGGGGCAGCTCGCCGCATGGCGGGCACACTGTTCGCGGGCTTCGGCGCGCCAGCGAACCGGCAGCGGTACCGGCGGCGCCCCCGCCAGGCCGCCGCGGGCATCGGCCGCGCTGTCGGAAAACGGGATGTACGGCTTCACGTCCAGTATCGGCGTGCCGTCGACCAGATCGGCGCCGGCCAGCAACAGCCGGCCGGGCTCGACCGCCAGCAGTTCGACCAGCGACAGGCCGAGCGGGTTCGGCCGGAAGGTCGAGCGGCTGGCAAACACGCCGAGCTTGTCATTGCCGCCCAGCCGCGGCGGCCGGATCAGCGGCCGCCAGCCGCGATCGACATGGGCGTGAAAGACGAAACTCAGCCAGACATGGGAAAACTGTGCCAGCCCGCGCACGCAGTCCGGATGGTCGTACGGCGGCACGAACACCAGCTCGGCGCGGGCATGCGGCGCCAGCCGGGGCTGGCGCGGCACGCCGAACTTGTCGACGAACGGCGAATGCAGGATGCCGACCGGGGTGAAGGTATACGCGCTCATTTCAGATAGGAACGCAGCACGGCGACCAGCTGGTCGATGTCGGCGGCCTGTTCGTCATCCGGCTCCGGGACGGCGACATGGCTGCGGACATGGCCTTCGAGCACCTCGAACATCAGGCCATTGACCGCGCCGCGGATGGCGGCGATCTGCTGCAGGATCTCGGTGCACGAGTGCTCCTCGTTTTCGAGCACGCGCTCGACGGCGTCGAGCTGGCCGCGCAGGCGACGCACGCGATTGATCAGCTTGTTCTTGTCACGATGGGTATGGGGCATGCCGGAATTGTCGATGCGCTCGCCGCCAGCGGCAAGTCCGTCGGGAATTTCTGCCGGGAACTGGTGTTTCAGGATACTGGGGAGTAGTATTTTATCCGTGCCCGGCCAGCCGGCCGGCGCCTGTCCCGCATCGAGTCCGCCATCATGAGTTACCTTGCCCCGTGCCTGTGCCAGCGCCGCTTCGACAGTGGCAATCCGGCCGGTGAAGTCGGTACGCGTCGCGTGCTGGTGCTGACCCTGATCACCATGGTGGTCGAAATCATTGCCGGGCAGCTGTTCAACTCGATGTCGCTGCTGGCTGATGGCTGGCACATGAGCTCGCATGCGGTGGCCATGGGCATGGCCCTGCTGGCGTACTGGGCGGCGCGGCGCTATGCCGGCGACCTGCGCTTTGCCTACGGGACCTGGAAAATCGAAATTCTCGGCAGCTTTGCCAGTGCGCTGCTGCTGCTGATGGTGGCGCTGGGCATGGTGATCGAGTCGGTCGGTCGGATGTTCAATCCGCTGCCGATCGCTTTCGACCAGGCGGCCGAAGTCGCCGTGCTCGGCCTGGCCGTCAACCTGTTCAGTGCCTGGCTGCTGATGCGCGGCGACGGACACGGTCACCACGGCCATGATCATGACCATCCGCATGGCCATGAACACCTGCATCAGGACCTGAACCTGCGCTCGGCCTATCTGCATGTGCTGGCCGATGCGGCGACCTCGGTCGCCGCCATCGTCGCGCTGCTGGCCGGCAAGTACGCCGGTGCAGTGTGGCTGGACCCGGTCATCGGCATTGCCGGCAGCGTGCTGGTGGCGCGCTGGGCCATCAGCCTGCTGTCGGTATCCGGACGGGTACTGCTCGATGCGGAGATGGACGCCGGCGTGGTGGCCGAAGTCCGCGATGCCGTCGCCGCGGCGACGGATGGCGCCGGCTGGTTGCTCGATCTGCATGTCTGGCGGGTCGGTCGGGCCCAGTATGCGTGTGTGCTGACCGTGGCGGGGGCGGTCGACGCCGGGCTGATCCACACCCATCTCGCCGAACATGCCGAGCTGGTGCACGTGACGGTCGAAGTGCGCGCCGCCGCCTGAGAACGCGAAACCGGATGGGTTATCTCCCGCCAGGGATATATCCAATACTGTTTTGCCGGTGCAGCGACGCGTTACACTTCAGCCATGCCGATGACGACCGACACCCCCCCGCGCCGCGCCAGCTGGCTTGGACACCACCGTGGCACCGTTTCCCTGGCCGTGGCCGTGGCCGGGCTGGTGGCCGGCGAGGCCGCAACCCGTGCCGGCCTGCTGCCCCCGCATGTCGGCCGGGTGCTGGTTACCGCTTTTGAAGGGGCGACGGTCGGCGGCCTGGCTGACTGGTTCGCCGTGTCCGCCCTGTTCCGCCGCATTCCGATCCCGCTGGTGGCCCGTCATACCGACCTGCTGGCGCGCAAGCGCGAGCGGCTGGCCGACGGCATCGTCGAGATGGTGGAGACGCACTGGCTGTCGCCGGCCGTGGTGCGCGAGCGGCTGGCCGGGGTGTCGTTTTCCGGGCTGATTGCCTCTTACCTGCGCGATCCGCGCAACCGCGACAGCGTGCGCCGCGCGCTGCGCGGCTTTATCGTGCCGCTGACGGCGGCACTGGAACACCCGACCTTCGTCGAGGCCATCGCTGCCGGCGCACGGTCCCGGCTGGCGACGGCCGATCTGGGCCGGCCGCTGGGGCAGGGGCTGGCGCAGGTACTGGCCGATCCGGCCATCCAGCATCGGCTGGGCGACGGGCTGGCTGACGTGCTCGGCGCGGCGCTGGGCAAGGCCGAACTGCAGGCCTGGCTCCGCGATGCGCTGCTGTCGGCACTGTCCGAGTATGCGCACGAGGGCTGGTGGGAATCGACCAAGATCCGGCTGGCCAGGCTGTTCCTCGATGGCGATGATGATGCCGGCAAGGTCGAACACCTGGTCGGCGAGATGGCGGAACGGCTGCAACTGGTGCTGGCCGAGGTGCGCGCCGATCCGGCCCACCCGCTGCGGCTCGGCCTGTATGCGGCGCTGCATCGCTGGGCGACGCGGATGGCGGACGGCGAAGCGCCTTCGGCCGCCATGCTGACCGCCGGTCTGCGCGAGTTGCTGGACAAGGCGCTGCAGCCCGGTGGCGCGCTGACCGGCTGGCTCGCCATGCTGCGGCACGAGCTGGATGCCGCGCTGGACGATCCGGCCTCGGCCGCCAGCTTGCGACTGGATGCGATGATCGGCGGCGCGATTGCCCATTTCCTGACCCACGACGACACCCGGAACGGCTTCGACGATATCGTGCGGCGGCTGATTGTCGAAGTGATCGAATCGCGTCCGCAACTGATCGGCGATACCGTCCGTCTGTCGCTGTCCGAATCCAGGCTGCCGACCCGGGCGCTGGTGCGGCAGATCGAGGACAAGGTCGGCGAGGAGCTGCAGTGGATTCGCGTCAACGGCGCCGTAGTCGGCGGACTGGCCGCTGCCGTGATCGCCCTGACCCGGCTGTGGCTCGGCTGAACGGGCGACTCATTCGCCCATGAAGCGTCGCGCGTAGCGGGCGTCGACCCGGTCCATCGGCATCAGCATGAAAAAATCGGCGCAATTGAAGTCCGGGTCCCAGGCCGGCTCGCCGCACACCAGGCTGCCGGCGCGCAGGTAGCCCTTGATCAGCGGTGGCATGGCGACGTCGAGGGCATCATCGACATGGCCGAGCGGCAGCGGCAGATGCGGAAACACGCGCCAGTCCGCCGGTGCCAGATGGCGCTGCTCCAGATAGCGGTACAGGCTGACGGCCTGGTGGCCGCCATCGGCCAGACTGACACTGGCACAGCCGGCCAGGTAGTCGCCGCCGACCCGGCGGACGTAATCGGCCAGCCCGGCCCACAGCAGCGCAATCACGGCACCGGAGCGGAAATCGGGATGGACGCACGAGCGGCCGACCTCGACCAGCCGCGGCCGGATGTGCGCCAGCCGGCTCAGGTCGAACTCATGCTCGGAATACAGCATCGGCGCCTGATGGGCGCGGCCGGGCGGCAGCATGCGGTAGGTGCCGACCACGCGGCCGGTTGCGGTTTCGGTCACGATCAGGTGATCGCAGATGGCGTCATAGTCGTCGCGGTCGGTCTGTTCCGCTGCCGACGCCAGTGTGGCGCCCATTTCGGTGGCAAAGACGTCGTAGCGCAGTTTCTGTGCGGCACGGATGGCCGAGGCGGTGTCGGCAACGCCGACAACAAGGCGCGGCGTGCGCCGGGGCGACGGGGCGGTATTCAGGTCGAGCATGGCGTGTTTCTCCGGTCACGAGAGGACGGAGTGCATGCTAGGCAGCGCAAATGACGCGACGTTGACGCCGGCATTGCAGCCTGAAGACAGGCATGGGCGTGCGGCATGCCGCCGGGACGCGTTTTTGCCGCTTTTGCGGGAATGGCCGGTAAATCAGTGTGTTACGCGAAGCGGCGAATTGGCGTAAAATCACGCGTTTTTCTGCGGAAGCGGCGTCAGCCGACCTGCCAGTCATGATTTACCCGACCGAATTCGACGTCATCGTCGTCGGTGGCGGCCACGCCGGCACCGAAGCGGCACTTGCCAGCGCCCGCATGGGGCGCGCCACACTGCTGCTGACCCACAATATTGAAACGCTCGGCCAGATGTCGTGCAACCCGTCCATCGGCGGCATCGGCAAAGGCCATCTGGTCAAGGAAGTCGATGCGCTCGGCGGCGCGATGGCGCTCGCCACCGATATCGGCGGCATCCAGTTCCGTACGCTGAACGGCTCGAAAGGGCCGGCAGTGCGGGCGACCCGCGCCCAGGCCGACCGGGTGCGCTACAAGGCTGCCATCCGCCACATGCTGGAAAACCAGCCGAATCTGTGGCTGTTCCAGCAGGCGGTCGACGACCTGCTGCTCGAGGGCGACCGCGTGGCCGGCGCCATTACCCAGGCCGGCATCACCTTCCGGGGACGGTCGCTGGTGCTGACCGCCGGCACCTTCCTGTCCGGCAAGATCCATATCGGGCTGGAAAACTACACCGGTGGCCGTGCCGGTGATCCGGCATCCAGCACGCTGGGTGCGCGGCTGCGCGACTATGCGCTGCCGGTCGGCCGGCTGAAAACCGGCACGCCGCCGCGTCTCGACGGCCGCTCGATCGACTTCAGCGTGCTCGAAGTCCAGCCCGGCGACGACCCGGCACCGGTGTTCAGCTTCCGCGGTTCGCGCGACATGCATCCGCGCCAGCTGCCGTGCTGGATCACCCACACCAATACCCGGACCCACGACATCATCCGCGCCGGTTTCGACCGTTCGCCGATGTTCACCGGCAAGATCGAGGGCGTCGGACCGCGCTACTGTCCGTCGATCGAGGACAAGATCAATCGTTTTGCCGACCGCGACAGCCATCAGGTGTTCCTCGAACCGGAAGGGCTCGACACCCACGAGATCTACCCGAACGGCGTGTCGACCTCGCTGCCGTTCGATATCCAGCTGGCGGCGATCCGCAGCATGCGCGGGCTGGAGAATGCCCATATCCTGCGTCCCGGCTATGCGATCGAGTACGACTACTTCGATCCGCGCGCACTGAAGCTGACGCTGGAATCCAAGAATATCGCCGGACTGTTCTTCGCCGGGCAGGTGAACGGCACCACCGGCTACGAGGAAGCGGCGGCGCAGGGGCTGCTGGCCGGGCTGAACGCCGCCCGCCATGCAACCGGCGACGACGGCTGGTCGCCGCGGCGCGACCAGGCCTACCTTGGCGTGCTGGCTGACGACCTGACCACGCTCGGCGTGACCGAGCCGTACCGGATGTTCACCAGCCGTGCCGAATACCGGCTGCAGTTGCGCGAGGACAATGCCGACCTGCGTCTGACCGAGCAGGGGCGCCGCCTGGGGCTGGTCGGCGACGCGCAATGGGCGCTGTTCGAAACCAAGCGCGAAGCGATCGAGCGCGAACTGGGCCGGCTGCGCTCGACCTGGATCAACTCGAAACTGGTGGCCGTGCATGAGGCGGAGCGCGTGCTGGGACAGCCGGTCGAGCGCGAGTATTCGCTGGCCGACCTGCTGAAGCGGCCCGACGTCGACTATGCCGGCCTGTCGACGCTGAGCGCGTTCGGCACCCCGGTCGACGATCCCGTGGTTGCCGAGCAGGTGGAAATTCAGGTGAAATACCAGGGTTATATTGATCGGCAGCAGGATGAAGTCGCCCGGCGCGATACCATGGAGCACATCCGCCTGCCTGCCGACCTCGATTTTGCCGCCGTGTCCGGTCTGTCGAAGGAGGTCCAGCAGAAGCTGGCGACGCACCGTCCGGAAACCCTGGGCCAGGCGTCGAGAATCTCCGGCATCACCCCGGCGGCGATATCCCTGCTGCTCGTTCATTTGAAACGGGCCGGCCTAGTCACGAAAGCCAAAGAATGTCCCTGAAAGACGAACTGCACCTCGGCGCCGACACGCTGGGACTCACGCTTACCGCCGCGCAGGAGCTCCTGCTGGTCCACTATGTCGAGCTGCTCGACAAGTGGAACAAGGTCTACAACCTGACCGCCGTGCGCGAAACCGAACGCATGGTCGCGTATCACGTCCTCGACAGCCTGGCCGCGCTGGGCAGCATTCGCGGCAGCCACATCCTCGACGTGGGCTCGGGCGGCGGCATGCCCGGCATCCCGTTCGCCGTGTGCCGGCCGGACTGGCAACTGACGCTGCTGGATGCGAACCACAAGAAAACCACCTTCCTCAAGCAGGCCGTGATCGAACTCGGACTTGCAAATGCCGACGTGGTCTGCGAGCGTGTCGAAGCTTTTGCGCCGGAGCGCCGCTTCGACGTCATCACCTCTCGCGCCTTTTCCGAACTGGCCGAGTTCGTGCGCCTCACGCGTCACCTGCTCGCCGATGGCGGCGAATGGGCCGCGCTGAAGGGCGTGTACCCGGACGAGGAAATCGCGCATTTGCCGGAGGATGTGAAAGTGCTCGACGTGATCGAACTCAAAGTGCCCGGTCTGGATGCCGACCGGCATCTGGTGCGCCTGGGACTGGCCTGACATGGCCCGTGTCCTCGCAGTCACCAACCAGAAGGGTGGCGTGGGCAAGACCACGACCGTCGTCAATCTCGCTGCCAGCCTGGCCGAGAAGGGCCGTCGGGTACTGGTGGTCGACCTCGACCCGCAGGCCAATGCGACCATGGGCTCCGGCGTCGACAAGTCGCAGCTCGAACACACGGTCTATCACCTGCTGATTGATGCCGCGCCGTTCGACTCGGTATGCTGCCGCAGCGAGGCGGGAGGCTATGACCTGCTGCCGGCCAATCGCGACCTGGCTGCGGCCGAGGTCGAGCTGGTCGGTGTCGGCCAGCGCGAAACGCGGCTGCGCGCGGCGCTGGCCACGGTGAAGTCCGGGTATGACTACATCCTGCTCGACTGTCCGCCGGCGCTGAACCTGCTGACCCTGAACGGGCTGGCCGCCGCCGATGGCGTCATCATCCCGATGCAGTGCGAGTACTATGCGCTCGAAGGCCTGTCCGACCTGGTGACCACGCTGCGCAAGATGCGCGGCGCGCTGAATCCGGGCATCGACATCGTCGGCCTGCTGCGGACGATGTTCGATACGCGCTCGACGCTGGCCCAGCAGGTCTCGGCCCAGCTGACCCAGCATTTCGGCGGCAAAGTGTTCACCACCGTGATCCCGCGCAATGTGCGCCTGGCGGAAGCGCCAAGCTACGGCTTGCCGGTCCTCGCCTATGATCGCGCCGCTCGCGGTGCCCGAGCCTACCTGACGCTGGCCGATGAATTGATCGCCCGGCTCGAAACCCAAGCCATACCTGCCTGATGATGTCCAAACCCAAATTCAAGGGGCTCGGACGCGGGCTCGACGTATTGCTGGCCGCCAATCCGGCCGAAGACCGTCTGGCCACGCTTCCGATCGGCGATATTCGCCCCGGTCGCTACCAGCCCCGCACCCACATGGACGAGGCGGCGCTGGCGCAACTGGCCGAATCC
This sequence comes from Microvirgula aerodenitrificans DSM 15089, assembly GCF_000620105.1. Taxonomy (NCBI): domain Bacteria; kingdom Pseudomonadati; phylum Pseudomonadota; class Betaproteobacteria; order Neisseriales; family Aquaspirillaceae; genus Microvirgula; species Microvirgula aerodenitrificans. Next base: position 52,109 of record NZ_JHVK01000010.1, read on the forward strand.
ATCCTCGCCCAGGGGGTCATCCAGCCGATCGTCGTGCGCGAGATCGGTCTGGGCGACTACGAACTGATTGCCGGCGAACGGCGCTGGCGCGCTGCGCGCAAGGCCGGACTGGCCGAGATCCCCGCCGTGGTGCGTGCCGTGCCGGACGAGGCGGCGCTGGCCATTGCGCTGATCGAGAACATCCAGCGCGAACAACTGAACCCGCTGGAAGAGGCCCACGGCATCCAGCGGCTGATCGACGAGTTCGGCATGACCCATGAACGGGCGGCGTCCGCGCTCGGCCGTTCGCGCAGTGCGGTGACCAACCTGTTACGCTTGCTGAATCTGGCCGAGCCGGTGCAGGACCTGGTCTACGCCGGCCGCATCGACATGGGCCATGCGCGTGCGCTGCTGCCGCTGCCGGTGCTCGACCAGATCGAACTGGCGCGGGATATCGCCGAACGCGGCCTGTCGGTGCGCGATGCCGAACGGCTGGCGCAGGCGCGCCAGCAGCCCGAAGAGGACCGCAAGGCACCGCGCAAGGACCCGGACGTACTCCGGCTGGAAGAGGAAATCGCCGAAATTCTCGGCACTACCGTCCATATTCGTCATGGGTCGAAAGGCCATGGCCGTTTGGTAATTGAATATTCTGACCTGAATTCACTTGATGGTTATCTGCAGAAGCTGAAACGACAATAATGTATATCGTTAAATTCCGATATACCCATGTCTTTGCCGACGTTGACGCTCTTTGCTGCACATCAATATAATCTACGGGTTTTGACCGCGGGCGTACCCATATATGAATACGGTCGTGTTCCGGGTCGTGCGGTTGCAAATTGGATTGACCACCCTGGCGGCGCTTTGCGCCGCTTTGCTAACTGAGGATCCATCTCGCGGTGCCCTGTCCGCCCTGGCGGGGGGAGGCATCGCGATAGCGGGGTCGCTGGTGTACGCATGGTTCGCCCACGGGCGACGGGCGCACCCCGGCGTCATCCTGCGACGGCACTTTCGTGCCGAGGCAATGAAAATGTTCGCCACGCTGATCCTGTTCGTGGTGGTCATTTCGGGTTTTTCAAGTGTGTCGGCACTGGCGTTGCTGGGCGGGTTCGCCCTGGCGCAGTCGGCATACTGGCTTGGACTTCTATCCAAATAAACGAGAGTGGGCAAATGGCTGCTAATGCTACCGAGTACATCAAGCACCACCTGACGCAGGCGACGGTGCCGCATGACGGGGGCTTCTGGGCGATCAACATCGATAGCTTCACTGTATCGCTGATCCTCGGCTTCCTGTTCCTGTTCATCTTCGCCCGCGTGGCGCGAAACTTTAGCGTCGACAAACCGGGCCGCCTGCAGCTGGCGGTCGAAATGCTGGTCGAGATGGTCGGCACCCAGGTACGCGAGATGTTCCACGCCAAGAGCGCCGTGATTGCGCCGCTGGCCCTGACCATCTTCGTCTGGGTGTTCATGATGAACGCGATGGACTTGCTGCCGGTTGACTTGCTGCCGCACATCGCCGGTCTGATCGGCGAGCATGTGTTCGGTGCCGATCCGGAACACGTCTACCTGCGCGTGGTGCCGTCTGCCGACGTCAACACGACCTTCGCCATGTCGATTTCGGTGATGTTCCTGATCATCGGCTTCTCGATCAAGGCCAAGGGCGTGGGCGGCTACGTGAAGGAGCTGTTCTCGGCCCCGTTCGGTCCGAAGCTTGCTCCGGCCAACTTCCTGCTGCAGATCATCGAACTGATCGCCAAGCCGATCTCTCTCGCCCTTCGTCTGTTCGGCAACATGTACGCCGGCGAAATGATCTTCATCCTGATCGCGTTGCTGCCGTGGTGGGCCCAGTGGCCGCTCGGCGCACCGTGGGCGATCTTCCACATCCTGATCATCACGCTGCAGGCGTTCGTGTTCATGATGCTGACCGTCGTGTACCTGAGCCTCGCCGTCGAGGATCACTAAGTTTTCCCCGTCGTCGCCGCCTTCGGGCGGTGGCGACACTGTTTTGCTTTACCCTCATCAACCTCGTCCCACCCCTTAGGAGAGATCCATGGAAGCACTCGTTTCGCAGATTCAGGGCATGACCGCACTGGCCGCAGCCATCATGATCGGCCTCGGCGCCATCGGTACCGCGCTCGGCTTCGGCATCCTGGGCGGCAAGTTCCTCGAGAGCTCGGCCCGCCAACCGGAAATGATCCCGGTTCTGCAAACCAAGCTCTTCATCATCGCCGGTCTGCTCGACGCCATCTCGATGATCGGTGTTGGTATCGCCCTGCTGTACACGTTCAACAACCCGTTCCTGGCCGCTGCCAAGGCTGCCCTGGGCGCGTAATGAACCCCGGCCCAGGCCGGATGTTGTTGAACTGACTGGAGGAAAACAAGCGTGGATATCAACGCAACACTTCTGGGACAGGCGATTACCTTCGCCATCCTGGTGTGGTTCACGATGAAATTTGTTTGGCCTCCGCTTACCAACATGATGGACGAGCGCGCCAAACGCATTGCTGATGGTTTGGCCGCCGCCGAGCGCGGCAAGCAGGATCTGGAACAGGCGAGCAAACGCGTCGAGGAACAGATCCGCACCGCCAAGCAGCAAGCAAGTGAACTCGTGCTGGCTGCGGAAAAGCGCTCTGGCCAGATCGTGGAAGAAGCGAAGCAGGCCGCACGGAGCGAAGGCGAGAAAATCATCGCCGACGCCCGTGCCGAAATCGGCCAGGAAGTGCTCCGCGCCAAGGAAGAACTGCGGGGTCAGCTTGCTGATCTGGCTGTCGCCGGCGCCGAGAAAATCCTGAAGCGCGAGATCGATCCCGCCAAGCACGCTGATCTGCTGGCCTCCATCAAAGCGGAGTTGTAATCAGCCCATGGCAGAACTCATTACCGTAGCGCGGCCATACGCCGAGGCGGTATTCCGGTTGGCTAAGGACGAAGGTCGTCTTGCCCAGTGGGAAGAAGCGCTGGTCTGGCTTGCCGCCACCGTGCGCGAACCCGCCGTCGACGCCATCGTCTCCGATCCGGAGCGTACCCCGGCCGAGATCGAAGCAATGCTGACTGGTGTTCTGGGCGATAAAGCCGATGCCGAGGTCAAGAACCTCGTCGCCGCGCTTGCCGAGAACCGCCGTCTGGTGCTCTTGCCGGCCATCGCCGACCAGTTTGACCAGCTGAAGCAGGCGGAAGAGGGCGTGCTGACCGCACATATCGCCTCCGCCTTCCCGCTTACCGACTCCCAGTCGGCCGAACTCGCAGCGACCCTCAAAGCCAAGTATGGCAAAGAGATTCAACTCGAGGTCAGCGAAGATTCTGCGCTGCTCGGCGGTGTACGCATCCAGATTGGCGACGACGTGATCGACGCCTCGGTACGCGGCAAACTGCAAGCAATGGCGGTCAGCCTCAAAAGTTAGGAGAGATCATGCAGTTGAACCCTTCTGAAATCAGCGAGCTCATTCGCGCGAAGATTCAGAACCTGCCGTCCGCCACCGAAGCGCGTACCACCGGTACGGTCATCTCGGTGACCGACGGCGTCATCCGCATTCACGGCCTCAAGGACGCGATGCAGGGTGAAATGCTCGAATTCCCGGGCAATACCTATGGCCTGGCCCTGAACCTGGAACGCGACTCCGTCGGCGCCGTGGTGCTGGGCGAGTACGAACACATTTCCGAAGGCGACGAAGTCAAGTGCACGGGTCGCATTCTGGAAGTGCCGGTCGGCCCTGAACTGGTCGGTCGTGTCGTGAACTCGCTCGGTCAGCCGATTGACGGCAAGGGTCCGATCGCCGCCAAGGCATCGAGCCCGATCGAAAAGGTCGCGCCGGGCGTGATCGAACGGAAGTCGGTGGACCAGCCGCTGCAAACCGGCCTGAAGGGCATCGATGCGATGATCCCGATCGGCCGCGGCCAGCGCGAACTGATCATCGGTGACCGTCAGACCGGCAAGACCGCCGTGGCGCTGGACACCATCGCGAACCAGAAGGGCACCGGCGTCATCTGCATCTACGTCGCCATCGGCCAGAAGGCTTCGTCGATCGCCAACGTCGTGCGCAAGCTCGAAGACCAGGGCGCGATGGGTCACACCATCATCGTCGCGGCTTCGGCTTCCGAAACCGCCGCCCTGCAATACATCGCCCCGTACTCCGGCTGCGCGATGGGCGAATACTTCCGTGACCGTGGTCAGGATGCGCTGATCGTGTACGACGATCTGTCGAAGCAGGCTGTGGCCTATCGCCAGATCTCGCTGCTGCTGCGCCGTCCGCCGGGCCGTGAAGCCTACCCGGGCGACGTGTTCTATCTGCACAGCCGTCTGCTGGAACGCGCAGCCCGCGTGAACGCCGACTACGTCGAGAAGTTCACCAACGGTGAAGTCAAGGGCCAGACCGGCTCGCTGACCGCGCTGCCGATCATCGAAACGCAGGCCGGCGACGTGTCCGCTTTCGTGCCGACCAACGTGATCTCGATTACCGACGGCCAGATCTTCCTGGAATCCGACCTGTTCAACGCCGGCATCCGCCCGGCCGTGAACGCCGGTATCTCGGTGTCGCGCGTCGGTGGTGCAGCCCAGACCAACGTGATCAAGAAGCTCGGCGGCGGTATCCGTCTGGCGCTGGCGCAATACCGCGAACTCGCGGCCTTTGCCCAGTTTGCCTCCGACCTCGACGAACTGACCCGCAAGCAGCTGTCGCACGGTGAAATCGTGACCGAGCTGATGAAGCAGAAGCAGTTCTCGACGCTGAAGATCTCGGAAATGGCCCTGACGCTGTACGGCGTGACCAAGGGTTACTACGAAGGTGTTCCGGTCCGGAAGGCACTGAAGTTCGAAGCTGATTTCCTGTCGCACATGAAGGCTAACCACGCCGACCTGCTCGCAGACGTGGAAAAGACCGGCAAGCTGTCGGAAGAGAACGACAAGAAACTCGCGCAAGCGATGGAATCGTTCAAGGCCGGCTACAACTTCGCCTGATCTTTTCAGACGTCACCACTGAAAGGATTGGGACATGGCAGTCGGCAAGGAAATTCGCACCAAGATCAAAAGCGTAGAAGGTACGCAGAAGATCACTCGCGCTATGCAGATGGTCGCGACGTCGAAAATGCGCAAGACGCAGGCGCGCATGCGCGCCGCGCGTCCGTATGCCGAGAAGGTCCGTGAAGTGATGGCGCATGTCGCCGAAACCAATCCGGACTTCAAGCATCCCGCGTTGCAGACGCGGGAATCGGTCAAGCGTGTCGGTGTCATCCTGGTCAGCTCGGACAAGGGCCTGTGCGGTGGCTTGAACGCCAACGTGCTGCGCACTTTCTATCAGCTGGTCGACGGATGGAGCGACAAGGGCGTGGAAGTCGACGTTTGCTGCTTCGGCCAGAAAGGCTTTGCGGCGCTCACCCGTCTGAAAATGAACGTGGTGTCCAGCGCAACCCAGCTCGGCGATACGCCGCAGCAGGAAAAGCTGATCGGACCGGCGTCGAAAATCGTCCGCTCGTACCTGAGCGGCGATATCGACGAACTGCACATCGTGTACTCGAAGTTCGTGAACACGATGAAGCAGGAGCCGAAGATCGAGCAGTTGCTGCCGCTCAGGACCGAAGAGCTGGAGAGCGAATTCCCGTACTCGTGGGACTATCTCTACGAGCCGGATGTGCGCTCCGTTCTCGACATTCTGGTTCGCCGCTATCTCGAATCCGTCGTCTTCCAGGCGGTGGCTGAGAACATGGCCAGCGAACAGGCGGCGCGGATGGTGGCCATGAAGGCCGCTACCGACAACGCCGCTCAGGCGATCGAGCGACTGAAGCTGACGTACAACAAGGCGCGCCAGGCCGCGATTACTACCGAGCTTTCGGAAATCGTCGCCGGCGCCGCGGCTGTCTAGCGCTGCGAGACGGTTTACTTTATTGGGATTTGACAATGAGCCAAGGCAAAATCGTACAGATCATTGGCGCGGTCGTTGACGCGGAGTTTCCGCGCAACGCCATTCCAAAGGTCTATGACGCCCTGAAGGTCGAGAGTACTGGCCTGACCCTCGAGGTCCAGCAGCAACTCGGCGACGGCGTGGTGCGCTGCATCGCCATGGGTTCGTCGGACGGCCTCAAGCGTGGCCTCGACGTGATCAGCAGCGGTGCGCCGATCTCGGTACCGGTCGGTACCGCGACGCTCGGCCGCATCATGGACGTGCTCGGCGAACCGGTTGACGAACAAGGTCCGGTTGCGACCGAAGAGCGCATGCCGATTCACCGTACCGCCCCGAAGTTCGACGAGCTGGCTGCTTCGTCCGAACTGCTGGAAACCGGCATCAAGGTGATCGACCTGCTGTGCCCGTTCGCCAAGGGCGGCAAGGTCGGCCTGTTCGGCGGCGCCGGCGTCGGCAAGACCGTGAACATGATGGAGCTGATCCGCAACATCGCCATTGAACACAGCGGTTACTCCGTGTTCACCGGCGTGGGCGAGCGGACCCGCGAAGGCAACGACTTCTATCATGAAATGAAAGAGTCGAACGTTCTGGACAAGGTCGCGCTGGTGTACGGCCAGATGAACGAACCGCCGGGCAACCGTCTGCGCGTGGCACTGACCGGCCTGACCATGGCCGAGAAGTTCCGCGACGAAGGCAAGGACGTGCTGCTGTTCGTCGACAACATCTACCGCTACACGCTGGCCGGTACCGAAGTGTCGGCACTGCTGGGCCGTATGCCGTCCGCCGTGGGCTACCAGCCGACGCTGGCGGAAGAAATGGGCAAGTTCCAGGAACGCGTCGCGTCGACCAAGACCGGCTCGATCACGTCGATCCAGGCCGTTTACGTGCCTGCGGATGACTTGACCGACCCGTCGCCGGCCACGACCTTCGCCCACCTGGACGCCACCGTGGTGCTGTCGCGCGATATCGCCGCGCTGGGTATCTACCCGGCCGTTGACCCGCTCGACTCGACCTCGCGTCAGCTGGATCCGATGGTTGTCGGTGAAGAACACTATGCTGTCGCTCGTGGCGTGCAGATGACGCTGCAAAAGTACAAGGAACTGCGTGACATCATCGCGATTCTGGGTATGGATGAACTGTCGGAAGAAGACAAGTTGATCGTTGCCCGCGCTCGCAAGATCCAGCGCTTCCTGTCGCAGCCGTTCTTCGTCGCTGAAGTGTTCACCGGCAGCCCGGGCAAGTTCGTGTCGCTGCGTGAAACCATCAAGGGCTTCAAGGCGATTCTCGCTGGCGAGTACGATGCACTGCCGGAACAGGCGTTCTATATGGTCGGCGGCATCGAAGAAGCGGCTGAAAAAGCCAAGACGCTCTAAAAGGGTAGGCCATGAGTACGATGCATGTGGAAGTGGTCAGCGCCGAGGCGCAAATCTATTCGGGCGAGGCCGAGTTTCTGGTCGCCCCGGCAGAGATGGGCGAAATCGGTGTGTATCCCCGTCACGTGCCGCTCCTGACCCGTATCAAACCGGGCCCGCTGCGCATTCGTGTGCCGGGTCAGGCCGAAGAAGTGATCGTTGCCGTGTCCGGCGGATTGATGGAAATCCAGCCGGACTCGATCACCGTACTCGCCGATGTGGCGGTACGGGGCGACGAGCTTGACGAGCAGCGTGCGGAAGCCGCGAAGAAGGCAGCCGAGGCCGCACTGGCCAAGGCGACCGACGATCGCGAAACCGCCCAGGCCCGTCAGGCACTGAAGACCGCACTGGCCGAGCTGAAGTCGCTCGAGTATCTGCGTCGTCGGGTTCACTAAACCCGGACTGGTACGAGTGGGGCGGTATGGCCCCAAGCATAAAGGCTGCTATCCTCTCCGGATTGCAGCCTTTTCTTTATTGAATCCGAAATGAACGCGCTCAGTACCGTCATTCTTGCCGCCGGTCGCGGCAAACGCATGTATTCCGACCTGCCGAAAGTCCTGCACCCGATTGGTGGTCAGCCGATGCTCGGCCGGGTCATCACCACCGCGCGCCAGCTGACGCCGGATGTGCTGGTCGTGGTGTACGGCCACGGCGGCGAACGGGTTCGCGAAACGTTCGCTGGCGACAGCGACCTGCGCTGGGCCGAGCAGGCACAGCAACTGGGTACCGGCCATGCGCTGAAAATGGCCATGCCGCATCTGCCGGCGGACGGTCAGGTGCTGGTGCTGTACGGCGACGTGCCGCTGATCCAGGCCGAGACGCTGCGCCGGCTGGCAACGGCGGCCGGCAGCGGCGTCGGCCTGCTGGTCGATACCCTGGACGACCCCACCGGCTATGGCCGCATCGTGCGCGATGCACATGGCCGGGTCAGCGGCATCGTCGAGCAGAAGGACGCGTCGGCAGTGCAATTGGCGATCCGGGAAATCAACACCGGCATCCTGGTGCTGCCGGCGGCGCGGCTGGCCGGCTGGCTGAACGAACTCGGCAATGACAATGTGCAGGGCGAGTACTACCTGACCGACGTGATTGCGCTGGCCGTGCGCGACGATGTCGCGGTGACCACACTGGCCGTGCCGGCCAGCTGGCAGGCGGCCGGGGTGAATGCCAAGCGGCAACTGGCCGAACTGGAACGGATCTTCCAGCGCGAACAGGCGAATGCGCTGCTGGACCAGGGCGTCACGCTGCTGGACCCGTCCCGCTTCGATCTGCGTGGCGAACTGCAGTGCGGCCGTGACGTCAGCATCGATGTCGGCTGTGTGTTCGAGGGCCGGGTCATGCTGGGCGACGGCGTGCACATCGGGGCGCATTGCGTGCTGCGCAATGTCAGCCTGGCAGCCGGCTGTGAGGTCCAGCCGTTCTCGCATCTGGATGGTGCCAGCGTCGGCGAAGGCGCCCGCATCGGTCCGTACGCGCGGCTGCGGCCGGGCGCCGAACTGGCCGGCCACGTGCATGTCGGCAACTTTGTCGAGATCAAGAAATCGCGCGTCGGCGAGGGCAGCAAGGTCAATCATCTGACCTATATCGGCGACAGCGACATCGGCCGCGGCGTCAATGTCGGCGCCGGTACCGTGACCTGCAACTACGATGGCGTGAACAAGTTCCGCACCGTGGTCGAGGACAACGCGTTTATCGGTTCCGGCACCATGCTGGTCGCACCGGTCAGGATCGAACAGGGCGCAACCATTGGTGCCGGTTCGGTCATTACCCGCACCGCACCGACCGGTGCCCTGACGCTGGCCCGGGCCAAGCAGATGACGCTGTCCGGCTGGCAGCGACCGAAGAAACCGTAACGCGCACGCCGGCGACGCTTCGTTACCGATGGGGTCGGGGCCACCGTATATAATGGCGCATTGCCCGCCCGGATTGATTTGAGGACAGAATATGTGTGGTGTAGTCGGTGCCGTATCCCATCGTGATATCGTTCCTCTGCTGATCGATGGCCTGAAGCGGCTGGAATACCGGGGCTACGATTCGTCCGGCATTGCCGTCAATGTCGGCGATGAAATCCGCCGGGTTCGCCGTGTCGGCCGGGTGACGGAAATGGAAACGGCCGTGCTCGCGGAAGGCCTGCAGGGCAGCGCCGGTATCGGCCATACCCGCTGGGCCACCCACGGCGGCGTGACCGAGCCGAATGCACACCCGCATATCTCCAATGGCCGCATTGCCATCGTGCATAACGGCATTATCGAGAACCACGAAGAAAAGCGCGCCGAACTGATCGCCCAGGGGTATGAATTCAGTTCGCAGACCGATACCGAAGTGGTCGCCCACCTGATCGACTTCTACGACCAGCAGAGCCACGACCTGTTCGACGCGGTCCGCCGCGCGGTGCGCGAGCTGCATGGCGCCTACGCCATCTGCGTGATGGCGCTCGACCGCCCGCAGGAGCTGGTCGCGGCCCGCATGGGCTGCCCGCTGCTGATCGGCCTTGGCAATGACGAGAATTTCGTCGCCTCCGACGTGTCCGCCATCCTGTCCGCCACCCGCCGGGTGATGTTCATGGAAGAGGGCGACGTCGTGCGGCTGACGCGCGAGGGGGTCGACATCACCGACCAGAACGGTACGCCGGTGCAGCGCGACATCCGCGAAAGCGAAGTGTCACTGGCCTCGCTGGAGCTGGGCCCGTACAGCCACTTCATGCAGAAGGAAATCCACGAGCAGCCCAAGGCCCTGTCCGACACCATCGATGCCGTGCTGGGCGCGGGCTTCAGCCCGGCCGTGTTCGGTGACGACAGCGGCCGGCTGGCCGCTGCGGAAGGGGTGAAGATCCTGGCCTGCGGCACCAGCTACTACGCCGGTCTGACTGCCAAATACTGGATCGAGGCGATTGCCGGCCTGCCGTGCAGCGTCGAAGTGGCCAGCGAGTATCGCTACCGCGACGCCTACGTGAATCCGGCACACCTGATCGTCACCCTGTCGCAGTCCGGCGAAACGCTGGACACCATGGAAGCGCTGAAGCGCGCCCGCGAGCTCGGTCACCGCACTGCGCTGTCGATCTGCAATGTCAGCGAGAGCGCGATTCCGCGCGCCAGCGACCTGGTGTTCTACACCCGCGCCGGTGCCGAAATCGGCGTCGCCTCGACCAAGGCGTTCACCACGCAACTGGTGGCGCTGTTCACGCTGGCGATCACGCTGGGCAAGCAGCGCGGGCGAGTCGATGCCGAGGCCGAAGCCGGTTATCTGGAAGCGCTGCGCTACCTGCCGGGCTCGGTCCAGCATGCGCTGAACCTGGAACCGCAGATCAGCAGCTGGGCGCAGGCGTTTGCGTCGAAGCAGCATGCGCTGTTCCTCGGTCGCGGCGTGCATTACCCGATCGCGCTGGAAGGCGCGCTGAAGCTGAAGGAAATCACCTATATCCACGCCGAGGCCTACCCGGCCGGCGAGCTCAAGCACGGTCCGCTGGCGCTGGTCGACAGCGACATGCCGGTGGTGGTCATCGCGCCGAAGGATACGCTGCTGGAAAAGGTGAAATCCAACATGCAGGAAGTGCGCGCGCGCGGCGGCGAGCTGTTCGTGTTTGCCGACCTGGACAGCCAGTTCAGCGATTCCGACTGCGTGCACGTGATCCGTACCCCGCGCCATGTCGGCATCCTGTCGCCGATCGTGCACACCATTCCGGTGCAACTGCTGGCCTATCACGTGGCGCTGGCCAAGGGCACCGACGTCGACAAACCGCGCAATCTGGCGAAGAGCGTGACGGTGGAGTAGACCGCTCAGCGCCGGATTTTATCCGTATAGATCTTATATTCCGGGTGTAAATATATTGGCATTTTTATTTGTCAATAAAATGCCGGCGGTGAATATCCATTGATCGGCGATAACAGTCCGTTTCGCCTGCGCCGGGAAAACGTTCATAATCGCGAGCAGAACCTTTCAAACTTTTGATCTTCGATTCCATTGGAACAGAATGCCTACCTTGATCCCGACCATTCTGTGCGGCGGCGCCGGCTCGCGGCTGTGGCCCGTCTCGCGCGAACAGCATCCGAAACCGTTCATCCGGCTGGCTGACGGAAAAAGCCTGCTGCAGAAGGCATTTCTCCGCAGTTTCAAATTGCCGGATGTGGCAGAAATCCTGACGGTGACCAACCGCGATCTGTTCTTCAAGACCAAGGACGAGCTGCGCGAAGTCAATTCGCGGAAACTGCCTGCGTCATTCATGCTGGAGCCGTTCGGGCGCAATACCGCTGCCGCAGTCGCCTGCGCGGCCCTGCAGGTCCGCCAGCGCCATGGTGACGATGCAGTGCTGCTGGTGCTTGCAGCCGATCACCTGATCGCCAACCAGAAAGCATTTGCAACTGCGGTGGCGCGCGCAGTCGAGCTGGCTGCAGATGGCATGCTGGTAACGTTCGGCATCCACCCGGACAGCCCGGAAACCGGATACGGCTATATCGAGGCTGATGGTCACCGCGTGCTGCGTTTTGTCGAAAAGCCTTCTCAGGACACCGCTCGCGACTATCTGGCCTCGGGCCGTTTTCTGTGGAATTCGGGCATGTTCTGCTTCCGGACCGGCACGCTGATCGACGAGATGAACGCGCACAGCCCCGAGGTCATTCAGGCGGTCGAGCACTGCCTGGCCGCCTCGCAGCAGGTGGGAGGACAGGACGTGCTGCAGCTTGAACTCGACGCCGAGCGTTTTGCCGTCGTGCCCGATATCTCCATCGACTATGCGCTGATGGAAAAATCGTCGCGAGTGGCCGTGGTGCCATGCGATATCGGCTGGAGTGACATCGGTTCTTGGACTGCGCTGGGCGCCCTCGTTCCGCCGGACGAGGACGGTAACTGTATCGAAAGCGAAGTCATGCTTCATGATGTCAGCAACTGCTACATCAAGAGCGAGGAGCGGCTGGTTGGTGCTGTCGGCATCGACAATCTGGTCATCATCGACACTTCGGATGCGTTGCTGGTGGCTAGCAAGGACCGTGTTCAGGACGTCAAGCGGATCTATGCGGGCCTTAAGGAGCAGGGGCATGAGGCCTACAAGCTCCACCGCACAGTCCACCGCCCATGGGGCACTTACACCGTGCTGGAAGAAGGTGACCATTTCAAGATCAAACGCATCGTGGTCAAGCCGGGGGCCAGTCTCAGCCTGCAGATGCACCATCATCGCAGTGAACACTGGATCGTCGTGCGCGGCGCGGCGCGGGTGGTCAATGGGGACAAGGAAATTTTCGTGTCGACCAACGAGTCGACCTATATTCCCGCCGGTCACCAGCACCGGCTGGTAAACCCCGGCTCGATCGATCTGGTACTGATTGAGGTGCAGAGCGGCGAATACCTGGGAGAAGACGACATTGTCCGCTTTCAGGACAACTACGGTCGCTGCTGAATGGGCATGGATGACGCGCTGCTGCGCCGCCTGACTGTGCCGACGGCGACCGATCACGTGCTGCTCGACGTGGATGCCGTGCGCCAGCCGCTGACTGGTATCGGTCGCTATGCGCTGATGCTGGCACGCGGCCTGTCGGCCGAGTTGGATGCGGAGGCGCTCCAGTTGCTGCGTGGAGGCCATCCGGTCAGCCTTGGGCAGATGGAGCGCGGGCTGGCTTCCGGTTCGGCCGGACGCGTGGCCCGGATCGCTGCGAGACTGCCGTTTCGCCCGATACTGCGGCGCGCCTACCTGCAGTGGGTCGGCATGCAGAGCCGTACCTTGCTGGCGCGCCGGGCCGAGCAGGGTTACCTGCTCCACACGCCGAACTATCTGGGACTCGATTATCCGGGGCGCACGCTGATCACGCTGCACGATCTGTCCTACTGCCATTACCCGGAGTGCCACCCTCCCGAGCGAGTGCGCTGGATGAACGAATGCCTGCCGAGCCGGATCGAGCAGGCGGTCGGTCTGATCACGGATGCGGAGTCGGTACGGCAGGAAGTGATCGCCACCTATGGTGTCGCCCCGGACAAGGTCACTGCGATTCCGCTTGGTGTGGAGCCGGAGTTCCATCCGCGTGAGGCAGCCGATCTGGATCCGGTGCTTGCGCGATACCGGCTGGCGTCGGGCGGATATCTGCTGTCGGTGGCTACCCTGGAGCCACGCAAGAATCTGGAACGTCTGCTGGACGCCCATGAGCGCCTGCCGGTGTCGCTGCAGAGCGCCTGGCCGCTGGTGCTGGCCGGCGGGCGAGGCTGGAGCAATGCTCGTCTGCTCGAACGGCTGCAGGCCGCCGAGGCCTCCGGCCGCGTTCGGCGACTCGGCTATGTGGCCGAAGATGACCTGCCGGCCCTGTACGCGGGGGCCCGGGCGTTTGCGCTGCCCTCGCTGTACGAGGGTTTCGGTCTGCCACTGCTGGAGGCGATGGCGTCCGGCATTCCTGCATTGGCATCCGACCGTGGTTCTCTGCCCGAGGTGGCAGGCGACGGCGCACTACTGGTTGACGCGCTTGATGTGACGGCCATGAGCGTCGCGCTCGAACGATTGCTGACCGATGCGCCGCTGCGCGCACGTCTTGTGGCTGCGGCGCGCGCGCGCGCGGCGACCTATACCTGGGCGCGCTGTGTCAGCGAGACACGGAATGCATACCGCCGCTGTCCGTGGTGAACCTCGCGAAGCTGGAGTAGATAGCGCGCAGGGAATCCTCTATCGGCGTTCGCGGTTGCCAGCCGGTTGCGTTGCTCAGCCGCGCATGACTGGCGACAACCCGGCGCTGTTCGGCCGGGCGCAGACGCGCCGGGTCCTGACGGACCTCTACCGTGACACCGGCAATGGCGATCAGACGGTCTAGCAGGTCGCGCACCCGGTATTCGTGACCCGAGCAGATGTTGTAGATGCCTCCGCGCACGCCGTGCGCTAGCAGGTCCAGATAGGCCTCGGCCACATCGGCCACATCGGTGAAATCCCGTGTCACGTCGATGTCCCCGACCTCCAGCACCGGCGCCAGCTCTCCGCGGGCGATCGCGGCCAGTTGTGAAGCAAAAGACGGCAGCGCGAAACCGGTGCTCTGGCCAGCGCCAACATGATTAAACGGTCGCGCCATCATGATCCGGTAGCGGCTGCTGATGGCGCGCTGGAAGCACAGCGCCTCGGCGGCAACCTTGCTGACTGCGTACGGGTTGCGCGGATGTAACGGCGTGTCCTCGGTGATCGGGAATGCGGCCGGGTCGACCAGGCCATACATGTCGCCCGAACCGACGAACAGCAGGGCGCCGTCGAATCCGCAGGCATCGAGAGCATTGAGCAACGCTTCTGTCCCGTGGTAATTGACCCGGAACGTGGCGGCGGGATCCTCGAAAGAGGCCGCGACATTGCTCTGGGCGGCCAGGTGCAGCACGGCGTCCGGGGCCAGTCGGCGGATTTCCGCCTCCAGTGCCCGATTGTCCAGCACATCGACCACAGAAGGCAGGGCCAGCCAGTCGGCGCTACGGCCGGCCTGCAGTTGCCTGACTACATGACCGGCGACAAAACCCCGACCTCCCGTTATCATTAACCGCATTTTTTACTCCGGTCTCTGGTTGATGGCCGGGGTATTGTGCCCGAAGTGCGCCCTCCGCGTGAGGATCACCGTGCCGGGTTTCAGCAAGCCAAGCCAAAGGACGCGGGTGTCTACCGCGAGTCGAATATGAGCAAACGAGCACTCATCACTGGTCTGACCGGCCAGGATGGCGCCTACCTGGCGCAACTTCTGTTGAACAAGGGTTACGAAGTCTACGGGATCATTGCCCGCCGCAGTACGCCGACAGTCTGGCGGCTGGACGAGCTGGGCATTCGCGAAGAAATCCGGTTCATCGAGGCCGATCTGGCCGATGCTGCGTCGCTGATCCGCGCCGTCCAGCAGAGTCAGCCGGACGAAATCTACAACCTTGGTGCACAGAGCTTCGTCGGCACCTCGTGGAACCAGCCGCTGGTCACCGCCGACATCGATGCGCTCGGTGTGACGCGACTGCTCGAAGCGATCCGCCTGGTCAAGCCGGACGCGCGGTTCTACCAGGCATCGACCAGCGAAATGTTCGGTTTGATCCAGGCCGAGCGGCAGAGCGAGACGACGCCGTTCTACCCGCGCAGCCCGTATGGCGTGGCCAAGCTGTATGGTCACTGGATCACCGTCAACTACCGCGAGAGCTTCAAGCTCCATGCCTCCAGCGGCATCCTGTTCAACCACGAGTCGCCGCTGCGCGGCATCGAATTCGTGACGCGCAAGGTGACTGACGCCGTCGCGCGCATCAAGTTCGGCAAGCAGAAGGAACTGCGCCTCGGCAATATCGACGCCAGGCGCGACTGGGGTTTTGCCGGAGATTATGTTGAAGCCATGTGGCTGATGCTGCAACAGGACACACCGGACGATTACGTCGTTGCCACCGGTGTGACGACCACCGTGCGCACGATGTGCGAAATTGCTTTCCGCCATGTGGGGCTGAACCCCGACGACCATATCGTCATCGACCCGGCTTTCTTCCGCCCGGCCGAGGTGGACGTGCTGCTCGGCAACCCGGACAAGGCGCGCGCCAAACTGGGCTGGACGCCGAAGACCTCGCTCGAACAACTGATCACCATGATGGTCGAGGCCGACCTGCGCCGTGTCGGGAAAGAATAAACGTCGCGCATCGGGCGGGGTTCCCCCGCCTGCTCCGCCCTCTCGGCGGCTTTTCCGTACCGCTTCTCCCCTGAAACTGTCCGCGGTCGACTATCGCGGGCAGAGGACCGAATGAAACTGATCCATTCCCTCTGGCAATTTCGAGGCTTCGTGCTTGGCAGCGTCAAGCGGGATATCCACGCGCGTTATCTGGGGACCCTGCTCGGCGCGACCTGGATTGTCATCCAGCCGCTGATGATGATCCTCGTCTACACACTGATTTTCTCCAAAGTCATGCACAGCCGGCTACCCGGCGTGGGGGGCGACTTCGCCTATAGCATCCACCTGTGCGCGGGTCTGCTGCCGTGGCTGTATTTTTCCGAAACCCTGCTGCGCTGTCAGACGATCTTTATCGACAATGCCAACCTGATGAAGAAGAGCAGTTTCCCGAACATCTGCTTGCCTGTCATCACTGTTCTGATCACCTCGTTCAATTTTGCGGTGATTTTCAGTCTTTTCCTGGTGTTTTTGCTGCTGATCGGTCATTTTCCAGGGTGGGTGATTCTGGCCATCCTGCCGGTCATTGTGCTGCAGACGCTGCTGGCGCTGGGGCTGGGCCTTCTGTGCGCGACGCTGAACGTGTTTTTCCGCGACGTGGGCCAACTGGTCGGTGCCGTGTTGCAGTTCGGCTTCTGGTTGACTCCGATCATCTACCCGATTTCTGTGCTGCCAGTGTGGACGCACCGCTGGATCATGCTGAACCCGCTGGTCGGCGTCTTCAACTTCTACCAGACCATTTTCGTGGAGCAGCGCATACCGCCGCTCGATGGTCTGCTATCTGCAGCGATCTGGACCTCGTTTTCCCTGGTGATCGGCCTGTGGGTTTACCGTCGCCATCAACGTGAAATGGTGGATGAACTATGAATCCGGTGATCGAAGTCAACGGACTCAGCAAGGCCTACAAGAACTACCCGGGCAAATGGAGCCGACTGCGCGAATGGCTGTCCCCGCGCGGGCAGCCGCGCCACCGGCTGAGCTGGGTGCTTCATGGCCTGAGCTTCAGTGTGGCGGCCGGCGAGTCGGTCGGCATTGTGGGCCAGAATGGTGCCGGCAAGAGCACCCTGCTCAAACTGCTGACTGGGACGTCCTTTCCCACCGCTGGTCAGGTCCGGGTCAATGGCCAGCTATCGGCATTGCTGGAACTGGGAATGGGATTTCACCCGGATTTCACCGGTCGTCAGAATGTCTACATGACCGGCCAGTTGATGGGACGGACCAGCGGCCAGATCGACGGTGCGCTGGCCGGGATCGAGGCGTTTGCCGAAATTGGCGATTATTTCGACCGTCCTGTTCGCACATATTCCAGTGGCATGCAAGTGCGGCTGGCGTTCAGCGTTGCGACAGCGTTTCGGCCCGATATCCTGATTGTCGATGAGGCGCTGGCAGTCGGGGATGTTTATTTTCAACACAAGTGTTTCGGCCGAATTCGCGCTTTTCGCGAACAAGGCACGACACTGCTGTTCGTCTCCCACGACCCGGGGGCTGTCAAGAGCTTGTGTGATCGTGCCATTCTGCTGAATGGTGGCCGCATTGTTCTTGACGACAAGCCGGATATCGTGCTTGACCACTACAACGCGCTGATCGCCGAGCGCGAGGCAGACCATCACCGCGCGAATGCGCGCGAGACGCCTCTGCATCTGCGTTCGGGCAACCGCAAGGCGGAGATCAACGGTGTCGTACTGCAGCATGGCGACGAGGAACGCCAGATTTTCCGCGTCGGCGAGGCGGCACAACTGCGCGTGCGCTATCAGGTTCACGAGCAACTGGCCGACCTGACGTTTGGCATCCTGATCAAGGATCGCCTCGGCAATGACATCTTCGGCACCAACACTTGGCACCTTGGCTATTCCGAGCCCCTGGGAACGCAGCCGGGTCATGAGCAGGAACTGGTGCTGAACATCCCGTCGCTTGCCCTCGGCGTCGGTAGTTACAGTGTGACACTGGCGTTGCACAGCCATGCGACCCACTTGCAGGACAGCTACGACTGGTGGGAAAAATGCCTGGTGTTCGAAGTGGTTCGGGGGTCACACCCCGAGTTCATCGGCACCAGCCCTCTGGTCATCGAGCCTCACCTTAGCCCCCGAAACTGAGCCATGCTGCAAGACAATAACCCGGAAATTGACCTGCAGGTGCTGGAAGCCCGGCTGTCCCGCGATATACAGACACGTCGTCGTGACAGCCTGATGCAGGCCACACCACTGGCGGTGGCGCCCGTCGGAAAACCGTCGCTGCGCCAGCGTCTGCAACGTTATCCACTGCTGGTGCGCATCGTGCGTGCCACACGGCGCACGATGCAGGCCCTGACCCTGCATGGGCTGCCTTTCCGCGAACGCGTGCGAATGCTGCCGCTGGTCGGCCGAGCAGCGCGCTGGACCTTCGTGCTGCTGCAGTTGCCACGCTTCCGCGACATCACACTGGGCAAGCTGCAGGTGCATGACGATCTGTTCCGGCAGCATACTGAAGCCATTCGTTCGTCTCAGGCGCACCTGCAGAGCCTGCAGGACGCGAACAATGACATGTCCGCCGCGCTGCTGAACATGGAGCGGCAGCAGCGGGCCTGGCGTTGCACGCAGGAAAACCGCATTGCATCTCTCCAGCAGCAATTGCGTGAAGCCGAGCAACTGCTGCTGCGCGGGGCCGATGAATGCGCTGCTCCTTTGCCGCGCGACACTGTCGAGACGGCACTGCTTGACAGCTACTATGTGGCTTTCGAGGACGCTTTCCGCGGCAGCCGCGAGGAGATCAAGGCCCGGCAGACCGTGTACCTGCCGGTCTTGCGCGAGCGCGCCGGTGGCCAGGCTGACTGGAGCGTGCTCGACATCGGTTGTGGCCGGGGCGAGTGGCTGGAGCTGCTGACCGAGAACGGCATTGCCTGCCGGGGCATCGATCTCAACCAACGGATGGCCGAGCAATGCCGGCAGCACGGGCTGGACGTCACTCATGGCGATGCGATCTCCTACCTGAACAGCCTGCCTGCCGGCAGCCTGGGCGCGGTGACCGGTTTTCATCTCATTGAACACATCCCGTTTGAGGTGCTGTTGCAGCTGTTCGACGCTGCGCTGCGCGCATTGCGCCCGGACGGACTGGTGATTTTCGAAACGCCAAACCCCGAAAACGTGATTGTGGGTTCTTGCTCGTTCTACAACGACTCGACCCATCTGAACCCCATTCCCCCGCTGGTGCTCGAATTCCTCGCTCAGCATCGCGGCTACGCACGTACCGAGATCCGCCGCCTGCACCCGGTTGATGCCGAATGGCATGTCAAGGACGGCAGCAGTGAGCTGGCCCAGCGTTTCAACCACCTGATGTACGGTCCTCAGGACTACGCGCTTATCGCCTGGAAACGACATGCAGATTGACGCCATCCACCAGTTCAGCCACAGCTGTGCACCCGGCGACGGGGTGACCAATGGCTTGTTGTTCACCCGCAAGCTGTTGCGTTCCCTCGGATTCCGGTCGGAAATCTACTGCGTTACCGTCCATGACGCCCTCAAACACGATCTCCGCTCGTTCCGCGACTATCCGGTCGGCGAGGACCGCCAGGCGCTGCTCGTCCATCACAGTCTCGGCCATGACGATGCGGCCTGGATCGAGGCGCGCACTGAGCCGAAAATCCTCGTTTACCATAACATCACCCCGGCGGAATTCTTCCCGGAGGGCAGCTATCTGCACCGCTACTGCACCCTCGGCCGACAGCAGTTGCGCGACTGGGCGCCGCAGTGCATCGGTGCCATCGGGGATTCGGACTTCAATTCCGATGAGCTGCGCGACAGCGGATACGGCAATGCGGTCACCATTCCTATGCTGGTCGATATTGACCGGGTACTGGCGGCACCCTGCGATGTGCGTATCGAAGCCCGGCACGCCGACACATTCAACGTGCTGTTTATCGGACGCATCTGCGAGAACAAGGGCCAGCTCGACCTGCTGGAAGCTTTTGCCGAGCTGCTGCACTTCATTGATCGTCCGGCGCGGCTGATGATCGTTGGTGGCACGACCAGCGAGGACTACCGCGCGCGACTGGATGCACGGATCGCCGAGCTCGGACTCGGCGATTATATCGACATGCCGGGCAAGGTGCCGGCTGACGCCCTGATCGGCTACTACCGTGCCGCCGACGTGTTCGTGTCCATGAGTGAGCACGAAGGCTTCGGCATGCCGCTGATCGAGGCCATGCTGCACGACGTCCCGGTGGTAGCCTACAACAGCAGCAATATCGGCAATACGCTGGGTGAGGGCGGCCTGCTGCTGGACAGCAAGGACCCGCGCCGGATCGGTGCGCTGCTGAACCTGATTTCCAGCCAGCCGGCGCTGCGCCGCCGTATCATCGCCGCGCAGCGGCGCAATCTCGAACGCTTCCGCGCCGACGTCGTCCGCCGGCAACTGGCCGATTACCTTGGCTCGCTGGATATCGGGGTGCCGCTGGCGCCGGTCGACATGCCGCGTAACGACCTGCTGGCCTGGCAGGTCGAAGGCCCGTTCGATAGTGATTACAGCCTGGCCATCGTCAACCGTGAACTCGCGCGCGCACTGCGTGATCTCGGCGAGAACGTTGCATTGTTTTCGACCGAGGGTGGTGGGGATTTTGCGCCGGATGCCGGCTTTCTGGCCGCTCATCCCGACATTGCTGCACTGTCGCAGCGCAGCGCGTCACACCCGCAACTGGATACCGTACTGCGTTTCTGCTACCCGCCGCGTACGAACCGGATGAGGGGGCGGGTCAATGCCTTCCACTGCTATGGGTGGGAAGAAAGCGCGTTTCCGGCCGACCATGCGGCCCGCTTCAACCATGATCTCGACCTGATCACCGTGCTGTCGCGGGAAGTGGAAAAAATTCTGCGCGACAATGGCGTAAGCACGCCGATCGCCGTGGTCGGGGCCGGCGTCGACCATATACTCGCGGCGCCGGTGGCCAGCACTGGCGTGCCGGGACGCGGCTTCCGCTTCCTGCACGTGTCGTCCTGTTTCCCGCGCAAGGGGGTGGATGTGCTGCTGCGCGCATGGGGCAAGGCATTCCGTGCCGGGGACGATGTCAGCCTGATCATCAAGACCTTCCCCAATCCGCACAACACGGTCGCCAGCCAGCTGGAACGTTTGCGGGCAGCCGATCCTGACTACCCGGACGTTGTCCTGATCGAGCGCGATCTGCCGCAGGCCGAGCTGAACGCGCTGTACCGAGGCTGCGACGCCTTTGTCGCGCCGGGACGCGGTGAAGGACTGGGCATGCCGATGGCTGAAGCCATGCTGTTCGATCTGCCGGTCATCACGACCAACTGGGGCGGGCAGACTGACTTTTGCACCGAGGAAACGGCCTGGCTGGTCGATTACCGTTTCGCGCCGGCACAGACGCATCTCGGGCTGTCGAATTCGGTCTGGGCGGAGCCGGACCTTGCGCATCTGACCGCCAGGCTGCGTGAAGTGCGCCAGACGAGCCCGGCTGGGCTGACCCGCCGGACGGCGGCCGCCCGCCTGAAAATCGAGCGTGACTATACCTGGCGCGGTGTGGCTGAACGGACCCGCGCAGCAGTGGCCGCACTGGAGGCGCAGCCGCTGCTGCGCCCGGAACCGAAAATCGGCTGGGTCAGCACCTGGCACAGCCGCTGCGGTATTGCCATCTATGCCGAACGTCTTGCCTGCCGTATCCCGGCCGACCGGCTGGTCGTGCTTGCCAACCGCGACGCCGAAGTGGAGAGCCCGGACGCGCCAAACGTCCACCGCTGTTGGTCTGCTGCCGACAAGTCCGCCGGGAGCCTGGATGCGCTGTATGACACTATCGTTGCCCAGGGTCTGGGGGCGGTTGTCATCCAG
This sequence comes from Microvirgula aerodenitrificans DSM 15089, assembly GCF_000620105.1. Lineage (NCBI taxonomy): Bacteria > Pseudomonadati > Pseudomonadota > Betaproteobacteria > Neisseriales > Aquaspirillaceae > Microvirgula > Microvirgula aerodenitrificans. Next base: position 73,823 of record NZ_JHVK01000010.1, read on the forward strand.
TTCAACTTCTCGTTCTTCGGCCTGCCTGCGCTGGCCAGATTGGTCGAGCGGCTGAAAGCACGCGCGATCGGTGTGCACCTGTTCTTCCACTCGACGGCTGACGTCCATCATGGTGCCGAACTGAAGACCCTGACGGATATTGCTCCCGCGCTGGCCACCGCCGACCGATTGTACGTTCACGGCGTGGATGACCTGAACCGGCTCAAGACCTTCGGTCATGTACGCAATGTCGTTCTGTTCCCGCATGGCGTGGGGGCGGCGCCCGTACCGGCTGTACGCCCGGCCGTGCTGGCCGGCAAGCGCGTGCTGGCCAGTTACGGCTTTCTGTTGCCACACAAGGGCATACAGGCGCTAATTCATGCATTTGCCATGCTTGCCGAGCGCCAGTCCGATCTGTACTTGTTACTGGTTACCGCATGCTACCCGGTCGAGCAGTCGGCGCAGGAAGCACGTGATTGCCAGGCGCTGATCGACCATTACCGGCTGGGGGGGCGAGTGACTTTCCTGACCGATTTTCTGCCCGATACCGAAAGCCTGAGCTGGCTTCAGCATGCCGATTTGCTCGTCTATCCGTATCAGCATACCCAGGAATCGTCGAGTGCCGCCGTGCGCACCGGCCTGTCGGTCGGTGTGCCGGTCGCGGTCACGCCGCTGAGTATTTTCGATGATGTGGGCGAGGCAGTGAACCGTCTGCCGGGCACCGGGCCCGAGCAACTGGCGGCAGGCCTGTCGTTGCTGCTGGAGCGGCTGGCCACACCGGTGGCGCGAACGGCCGAGTGCGAGCGCATTGCACGCTGGTGCGCGGTCCGGCAGTGGCCGCAGTTGTCGACCCGGCTGTGCCGGCTGATCGACGGGCTCGCACCGTCATCGCTAGATGCCCACTAATGATGGGCCTGCCATATTCAATGGTGAATGAATTTTTGTGTTGGCGGGAGTGCTCTCCCTCCCTAATCATGCGTACTTTGATGTGTCGGTAAAACCGATAGTGCCTGCATTTTGAGCCATTGCAGCCCGCCAGAAGCGGGTCGTTTTCCTTGAATGGTGCACGCATCCGGAGTTGGTGTTGCAAAAATGATACAGTTAAAGTGCAGCCGAAAAAACGTAAACTTTTGGTCCCGTAAAAAAGTCAATACGAAAATTTGTGACGAATCGGTCGTTTGATGTAAATCAAAAGTCAGTTAATGCAATGAATTTGAAAGAGTTTTTTTTATTCGGAATTGAGGTGATAGATGAATTTTTATTGATGCTGGCTTTGCCGGCAAGAAAGCTGTCATACTCGCCGCAGCAACAACGATGGACAGATTTGTCAGTATGGCAAACCCGTTCGTAGAATTGTCCCCGCAAGTGTCTCTACAACACCGCTTGGTTTCACACCCTTGTCCGGCAGACCTTGTAGAAGGCCTGTCACTGCCGAGCCAGCCACCCGGCGCCGGCCGCCAAGGACGAGAGTGATTGCAACAGGGTGGTCTGCTGCGGAAATCCGGCGGCGACACGATTGCACCGAACTATCTAGATAGGAGCTTCACAATGGCAGCAACTGCTACCCAAATTCATTAACTCTACGTTGCTTACTTCAACCGTGCCGCTGACCCGGCTGGTCTGGCTTACTGGACCAGCACCGGTGCTTCTGCCGAAGCCATCGCCGCTGCTTTCGGTAGCAGCAAGCAAGTCGAAACTGCTGCCAACTTCAAACTGATCAATGACCCGACGCTGGTCAATTCGGTGACCGGCCGCAGCGAGTTCATCGACCAGGTTTACAACAACCTGTTCGGCCACAAGCCGGATGCCGCTGGCAAGGATTACTGGGATGCCCAACTGGCCCAGGGCAAAGTGTCGGTTTCGCAGTTCATCGTTGCCGTGATCAATGGTGCGCAAGGTGACGATGCTGCCATTGTCGCCAACAAGGCTGCCGTGTCGGCTTCCTTTGTCGAGCAAGCCACTGCTGCCGGTATCGTACTGTCGGGCGCAACCTACGCCGATGGCTCCCCGGTGTTCGCCGCATCGCTGAAGGGCGTTCTGGCTGGCGTGACCGAAAATGCTGCGACTGTGCAAATCGGCCAAGCCCAAGCTGCCCAAGCAGTGGCTGCCGGCACCACTACCGGCCTTGTCGATGTCGATGTCCTGATGGTCGCAAACAAAACCGTTTCGCTGAATGGCACCGCAGGCAATGATGTGTTCTCGGCTGATGGCCTGACCAACATGGCTTCTGATGCCAAGATTGATGCAGGTGCTGGCGTCGACACGCTGATTCTGAAGGCTGCTACTAGCCATGCAACCCAGTTCTACAACTTCGAAAGTGTGAAACTGGCTGCTGATACTGCTGCCGCTAATTTTGATGCTACGGCTTTCACCAACTCCAAGATCGCTTCGGTTACGGTGGACAAGGCGCTGGGCACCAATGCAATTGCAATTACCGGCAACAACGGCCTGGTTGTTAACACGGAGAAGGATGCTACTACGATCACTAGCCTGACCCTGAAGGCTGCCAACGCTACCGTAAATGATGTGCTCGGTGACAATGCACTGGTGAACACCATCGGTGGCAATGTGACCATTAACAGTGGCGCGACTGTCAACAAATTCTCCAACCTGATTGTCAACAACAAGGATGCTGATGCTACCTACCATTTCAACGGTTTTGATACCGTGAGCCTGGCCGGTAGCAAGGCTGCTGCAGTGACGCTGGATGCCAACACCAAGGTGTTTGCTGCCGGTTCCTACGCTGGCGACATCACGGTTGGCAGCGGTGCCGCGACGACCTCGCTGGTGACCGGTTCGGGTAATGACAAGATCCAAGTTGCTGGTGGCAGCAGCAACATTGCGGTTGATGCCGGTAATGGTAACGACCTGATCACAGTGACGACGCTGGTTGCCAATACCGGCTCGATCAAACTGAGCGGTGGGGCTGGTGCTGATGCGTTCTCCTTTATTGCCGGCTCGGCTGGCAGCCACGTGACGATCGCCGACTTTGCTGTTGGTGACTCGCTGATCGTCGCCGATGCTACTGCCGGTATTGCCAAGGCTGCTGCTTTCGCAACGGCTCCGGCTGATTTTGCTGCTGCACTGCTGACGGTTCAAACTGATGTTAATGCCGCAGGTGCCAACCATGCACAGTGGTTCCAGTTTGGTGGCGATACCTACGTTGTGGGTAGCGGTGCGGTTAATACCGCTGGCCCGGCTGGGCTTGCTGATGACTTGGTCATCAAGCTGGCCGGTACGGTTGACCTGACCAACGCCATCCACGCTGCCTAACTGGGCAAGTGGCGAGCTGTCACCTTATTGTCAGACCGCCGTCGTAACGCTTACGCGTTAATGCAACACCCCCCGGCTTGCCGGGGGGTGTTGCCATTTCGGTCAGCATATCGGCCGTATGAATTCAATAGTGGTAATCCCCCCCATTTTTAGCGGTCGCCAGAAGCAGAGGCTGAGCCAGGATGGACCTCCTCCCGAAAAACCGTAGCGGTGAAAAGTAGAGATTTCTGGCAAATTTGAGCCCATCCGGGCAGGAGATTTGTCATGAAAAAATCGAAGTTCACGGAAGAGCAGATTGCCTTCGCGCTGCGCCAGGCGGAGTCGGGCACCACGGTCGCGGGGGTCTGCCGCAAGATGGGCATCTCCGAGGCCACCTTCTACAACTGGAAGAAGAAGTACGGTGGCCTCGGCGTCAGCGAGCTGCGCCGCTTGAAGCAGCTGGAAGAAGAGAACGCCCGACTCAAGCGCATGGTGACCGACCTGAGCCTGGACAAGCAGATGCTGCAGGAAGTCATCCAGAAAAAGCTGTGAAGCCGGCTCGCAAACGCGAGTTGGCCAACTTCCTGATCGACGCGTACCGCGTCAGCATTCGCCGTGCCACCGCTGTCGTTCAACTGTGGCAAGGCACTTGTTTTTATTGCCCTCACCCTCGTGACGATCGCGCGGAAGGGCAGAGGATCCGCGAGATTGCCGCTACGCGCATTCGCTATGGCGCGCGCCGCATCCATGTCCTGCTGCGGCGTGAGGGCTTGCTGATCAATCACAAGAAGACCTACCGGATCTACTGCGAGGAAGGTCTGAACCTGCGGCGCAAACGCCCCAGACGACGCGTGGCCGCTGCGCATCGCCAGGCGCGCCCGGTCGTCTCCAACGTGAATGCGTGCTGGAGCATGGATTTCGTCGCCGATCAACTGTTCAACGGCCAAAAGATCCGGGCGTTAACTGTAGTGGATAATTTTAGCCGGGAAAGCCTGGCGGTCACGGTGGATTTCGCCCTGAAAACCGCGGACGTAGTGGCGACGATGCTGCATGTGCAAGCCTTGCGCGGTACGCCACAGCGGATTCAGGTCGACAGCGGCAGTGAATTCATTTCGGTGGCGTTGGATCAATGGGCGTACGAACAAGGCATCACGCTGGGCTTCTCGCGGCCCGGGAAACCCACGGATAATGCCTTCATCGAGTCGTTCAACGGCAGTCTGCGTGATGGGTGCCTGAACGTGCATTGGTTTCTGTCGCTGGCTGATGCGCGTGACAAAATCGAGCGTTGGCGGCAGGATTGCAACGAATTCAGGCCGCACAGTTCACCGGGCGACCGGACTCCCAGCGAGTTCCGGCTAGCCCATCTTGAAGCCGGAAATCTCCAGCTTAGACCGCTCGGTTAGTCGGGAGGAGGTCAGCATACGGATACAAGACCCGGTAGAATCCCGTTTCCCTATCGCCGTTGCCTTTCCGCATGCTGTTTAGTTCGTTCACGTTCATCTTCGGGTTTCTACCGCTAGCCTGGCTGGCCTGGCGCTGGCTGGCTGGACGAAATCTGACATGGGCACTTGGCTGGCTGGTGCTGGCTTCCCTGGTTTTCTACAGCTGGTGGGATCCGCGTTACCTGCCGCTACTGCTGGGCTCGGTGGCCATCAATTTCCTGCTCGGGGGCCGGATTCTGTCCGTGCGGCGAATGGGGCGGGATGCCGCAGCTGCACGCTGGATGGCGGTCGGGATCACCTTCAATCTGCTTGCGCTCGGCTATTTCAAATACGCGCACTTCCTGAGCATTACACTATCCGGTGTAATCGGGCAAAACTGGACGCTGCCCGCTCACGTGTTGCCGCTGGCAATTTCTTTCGTCACCTTTCAGAAGATCGCCTATCTCGTCGATTGCAGGCGCGGACTCGTCCATCAGCACCGGCTGCGCGATTACCTGTTTTTTGTGACCTTTTTCCCTCAGTTGATCGCGGGACCTATCGTTCATCATCAGCCGTTGATCGCGCAGCTCTCACCGGGCAATCCGCTGTTGCATGATCATCGGATCTGGCAATCGGGGCTGGGCCTGTTTGCCATCGGGCTGTTCAAAAAGGTCGTGCTGGCTGACAGCCTTGGCCACTATGCCGGCCCGGTCTTTGCCGCAGCGGCAGCGGGTCCCGTGTCCGGGGAGGCAGCATGGAGCGGGATGCTTGCCTACACACTGCAACTGTATTTCGATTTTTCCGGCTACTCCGACATGGCCATCGGGTTGGGGCTGCTGTTCGGCTTTCGTCTGCCGCTCAATTTTCAGTCGCCGTATCGCGCCGACTCAATTATTGAATTCTGGCGTAGATGGCATATGACTTTGTCATCCTTTCTTCGTGATTACGTGTATATCCCGCTGGGCGGCGGAAGGGCAGGGTCTGCAAGGCGCTATCGCAATTTGTTGTTGACCATGCTGCTCGGCGGAGTCTGGCACGGAGCTGGCTGGACCTTTGTGCTGTGGGGGGTGATGCATGGCGTGCTGCTGTTGCTCAACCATGCATGGCGCGCAGTGAGCGTCCACCTGCCGCGTCCTGCCTCTCCCAGGGGGGGCACGGCAGCCCGGATGCTGGGGGTCGGCATGACATTCTTGCTGGTGGCGCTGGCCTGGGTGTTGTTCCGGGCGCCGGATCTGGCGACCGCATGGCATTTATACCTGTCCCTGCTGCAAACCTGGCTTCCCGTTTTCCCTGAGGGTGATGTGGTTGAGGCCATGCTCGCGTTGTCGCCTTCCGCTGTCTGGCTGTGGCTGCTGGCCGGGCTGCTCGTTGTCTGGGGGCTGCCGAATGCTGCCCGCTTCATGCGCTACGACCCCGTACCGAATGCGTCTGTAACGCACATGCCGGGCCTGGCGGTGGGGCTTGTCTGCGGTGTGTTGCTGTGGTGTGCGCTGAAATGGCTGCTGACGGCGCCAACGGGCGATTTCCTGTATTTCAATTTCTGACGGGCGGAGAAAAAGTGCGCTTCTGGGCCGGGTTGGCGATGGCGATGGCAGGGCTTTCGCTTGGGTGGTATGTGCTGTTTGCCGGTCAACTGGGCCGGCAGACACCGTCATCCCGCTGGGTGGCCGAGGTGCGGGCGATCAAGCTGGCCCGTGCCGAGTCACTAGCTGGTCAACGCAAACTGGTGCTGGTATCGGGCTCGAATGCGCTATTCGGGCTGGATTCGGGCCGGCTCGAGCGTGCCTGGGGGCTGCCTGTCGTCAATGGTGCGGTTAATGCCGGCCTGCTGTTGCCTTACGTGCTTGAGTCATCCAAGGCACTGATCGGCCCCGGGGATGTGGTGTTGATGCCTCTGGAGTATCCGATGTTTGGCAATGCGGAAGCGTTGAACAGTATCGTTATCGATTATGTGCTGGCTCGTGATCCCGCTTACTGGTCGGGACTGCCGTGGCGGGAGCGCCTGCGCTTTCTGGCTGACGTGGAGCCGCTGCGCCTCTGGAAGGGCTGGCGCAATCCGCCCGACCGTTCTGTCGGGCAAGGAGTGTATGGCGGCCACCATGTAGACGTGCGCGGTGATCAGACTCATTCAGCGGCGGCCGACCGGACGGATCAGGAGCGGGCAGAACTGGCTGCCACGCGTCCATGGCGATACGGGCGCGACAACCCGCCTGACCCCACGGCCTGGCGCCGCCTGGTGGCTTATCGGAACTGGCTGCAGCAGCGGGGCGCCTGCCTGATCCTGTTGCCGCCGACATTGCTGTTCGATGTTTCCTACCGGACCGATCCTGTCGAGCACCGGTTCTACGCATCTCTGCCGGTGCAGGCGAGGGCGCAGGGTCTGGTTTACGTCGGCAATCCGTATGACTTCATGTACCCACGCGACTGGTATTTCAATACGGATTACCACCTGACAGCGGAAGGGCGGGCCCGTCATACCGGGCGCGTCATTTCGCTGCTGGGGCCGGACCTGGGCCGCTGGTGCGGTTGGCAGGGGACCACTGCACGGCCTTGAGGCGGAGTGCTGTCCGAACAATTGACGTCGGTATTTTTCTGTCTCAATTAATATTCATTAGTTGGATATAATTTGCAGCGTCTTGGGGGTGTCCATATCGCCCTGCCGCGGCAGGCAGGCAGGGCTGCGGTGCGCCGCGTAATGGGTGGCCCCGCAATCTCCTGGAGAAGTGTGTTGTGACCGATATACCCCAGCTTTCCCCCAGCTCTCCGCTCAACATGATCTGCCTGGTGCGGTCGCGTTATGCTGATGGTTCGACCTACTTCGGCACGGGGGTATTCGTCGGTCCCAATGATGTGCTGACCGCATCGCACATGGTGTACGCGCCCGAACTCGGCGCTGCTGTCGAGGTGACGGCTTATGCCGGATATGGCTACTCCGATGAAGGCACGCCGTACAAGGTCAGTAACTTCAACTATTACCGGGTCGGAGAGGGCGACGGCATGATCGCTTACTCCGATGTGCACAGCGATGTGGCCTTGCTGACGACTTCCGGCAAGACCGGATCGTGGTTCGGCATGTCCAATCAGTACGACAGCTACAGCTCCGCGTTGTCGGTGAAACAGTCCGGTTACGACAGCGTACTGGCCAGCATGTACTGGGACCACTATGTCCAGGGGTTGAGTTCCGGCTGGGTGACCAGGCTGTCCGACAGCGTGTGGGATACCAGCCTGCTGAGCATCCATTCCGGCGACAGTGGCTCGCCGGTCTGGATCGACTCTGCCAGTGGTCCCCTGGTGATCGGTGTGGTGTCGACGCAGGACTGGGCTGCCGCGCTGGATACTGCCATGCTCAACACGCTGCGGGGCTGGATTGCAGCCAATGACACGGGGGGCGCCTCGGGAAGCTATGCCGGCACAGCGGCAGCGGACTTCATTTTCGAAGCTGCGCTGCCCGTCGTGACGAGCTCCGGGGAGAAGCCCGGCTGGCTGTATTGCGCAGTGGATGGCGGTGGCGGCATCGATTCCCTGATAGCCGACGGCGCCAGTAATGGTTACTCCCTGTCCCGTGTGGCACCAGATGGCGCGACCTTGTACAACAACGGAGAGCAGATATTTTATTCGCTGGCGTCGGTGGAGCGGGTCAGCTTTACAGATTCACGTGCCCTGGCGCTGGACGATACGGCAACGGATCTGTTTCGGCTGTATCAGGCTGCATTTGATCGTGGACCGGACGAAGCCGGGGTGGGCTACTGGTTGCAGCAGCGGGACCATGGCCTGAGTGCCGGTGATGTGGCGAACAGCTTCGTGGCAAGTGGTGAGTTCCAGACCATGTACGGGGCAGCGGCTGATAATGCCACATTCCTGAACCTGGTTTATGCGCATGTTCTGGGTCGTGCACCGGACCAGGCGGGTATGGACTGGTGGATTAACGAGATGAGCAGTCATCCACTGACGCAGCCACAGGTCTTGCTGAGTTTTGCCGATAGCGCGGAGAATATTTCCCTGACCGCCTCGCAGACTGCAGGCGGGGTCTGGTATGTGCCGTTTTCTGCCTGATTGCTGACGCGCGCGAAAAGCTGCCAATCTCTTCCCCTCGTGAATGCCCCCCCGGATGCCACCCGGCATCGGGGGGGCTTTGTCTGTGCCGGTCCGGCTGTTGCCGCAATGTGCATATGCGTGTGGTGACAAAAGCATAATCAGGAATATGGGATTCCCGAACAACGCATAATTTAAGTGTGCAGGGGGGCAATCTCCGATAAAATGTGACGAATATCACATTTTCAGATTTGATGATCATCGAGAAGGGGGCGAAAACCCATGCTGTCAGCGGAGTGCACATGCCGGGAGGCGTGAGCAAGTGCGGAGATTTGTGCGCCGGCCCGTCCATGCTGCAACAGGTGCCGCTGTTTGCCGTGCTGTCGGACGTTGAGCTGGAGCGCCTGCTGAAGTGGGTGGCGATACGTGCCTTCTCCAAAGGCGAGGTCATTGTTGGCCAGGCCCCAGTCCGTGACGAGTTGTACTTTTTGCTGCACGGGCAGTTGCAGGTGCTTGGCCGGCTTGAGGACGGACGCGATTTCAGCCTCGGCACCGTGGTGCCCGGAGGCTTTTTTGGCGAGCTTGGCGTGATTGATGCACTGCCGCCATCCGTGGCGGTGGTGGCGCTGAAGCCATCGCGAGTTGGCGTGTTGCCGGGCGAGCAGGCGCGCGAGTTGTTCTGCCAGGTGCCGGCTGTGGCCGAGCTGATGCTCCGGCACCTGACCCGGATGCTGCGGCAGTCGAATGCGTTCCGCGTTTTGCTTGGCATGCCCAATGCCCCGCAGCGGGTTTACGGTTTTCTGTGCATGCTGCGCCAGCCACAGGCTGGCGGCGTTCAGGTTATCGAGACCATGCCGAGTCAGCAGGATGTCGCCAACATGATCAATACCAGCCGGGAATCGGTGTCGCGGACGCTCAGTGACCTGCTCCGGCGCGGCGTGCTGGAGAAGGGGGGCGGCAAGTACATTGTGCGTCAGCCTGATGTGCTTGAGGCACTGGCTCATGGCATGCCGGTGCGAGCGCTTCGGGTGGAAATGGCAGCATGACCTGACCGCTCTCCGGACACCTTCATACCTTTCGTGCTTTTCCTTTTCGGCATGTGTTCCTGTCATGCAGTCCGGCTCCGACCTGTTGTCGGGTGACCGGATTTTCTGTCTAACCGAGTTCCAAACATGATGAAATCGTTGTTGTCAAAGCGCACTGAACTGGGTGCGGTGCTTTACGACTTTCGCCGGACTTTCTATGCGCTGGGCGCGTTCAGCTTCGTCATCAACCTGCTGATGCTGATGCCGTCGATCTACATGCTGCAGGTGTACGACCGGGTGCTGGCCAGCCAGAACGAAACCACGCTGCTGATGCTGACACTGATGACGCTGGGGTTGTTCGCGCTGATGGAGGCACTTGAATACACACGTTCAGCGGTGCTGATCCGCGTTGGCAATCAGTTGGATATGCGGCTCAATAACCGGGTATTCACTGCTGCATTCGAGAAGAACCTGCGCCGCGCCGGCGGCAACCCTGGGCAGACTATCCATGACCTGACCAGCGTGCGCCAGTTCCTGACCGGCAATGGCCTGTTCGCCTTCTTCGATGCGCCGTGGACACCGATTTATCTGGCTGTGTGCTTCATGTTCCACCCGATGCTGGGCCTGATCGTGCTGTTTGGCGCCGTGGTGCTGTTTTGCCTCGCCTGGGTGACCGAGGTCGCCACGCGCAAGCCGCTGGCCGAGGCCAATCAGGCATCGATTGCCTCTGGTGCTTTCGCCAACAACAATCTGCGCAATGCCGAGGTGATCGAAGCGATGGGCATGCTGCCTGCAATCCGAGGCAAATGGTTCGTCCATCACAGCCGCATCCTCGCGATGCAGACGCTGGCTTCGGACCGGGCGGCCAAGATCAACACCATCACCAAATTCATCCGTATTTCGCTGCAATCACTGATCCTGGGCGCCGGTGCACTGCTGGTGATCGAAGGCAAGCTGACCCCGGGGATGATGATTGCCTGCTCGATCCTGATGGGGCGCGCGCTGCAGCCGGTCGAACTGGCCATTGGTACCTGGAAGCAACTGATCGGTGCCCGTGCCGCCTATGCGCGGCTGGACGAGCTGTTGACCGAGCACCCGCCACGCGGCAGCTCGATGAGCCTGCCGGTGCCGCAAGGGCAGGTGGTGGTGGAAAATGTGATTGCCGCGCCTCCGGGCGCCCAGGCACCGGTTCTGCGCGGGTTGGGTTTTGCGATGAATCCGGGAGACGTGGTCGGTATTGTCGGCCCGTCGGCTTCCGGCAAGTCGACGCTGGCCCGTCTGCTGGTGGGCGTCTGGCCGGCCCAGTCAGGCAAGGTCCGGCTCGACGGCGCCGACATTTTTCTGTGGAACAAGGACGAATTGGGGCCTCACATCGGCTACCTGCCGCAGGATATCGAACTGTTCGAGGGCACGATTGCCGAGAATATCGCGCGTTTTGGCGAAATCGACAGCGGTATGGTCATTGCTGCGGCACAACTGGCCGGTGTGCACGACATGATCCTGCGTTTTCCGCAGGGTTACGATACCCGGCTCGGTGCTGACGGCAGCCTGCTGTCAGGCGGGCAGAAGCAGCGTATCGGTCTGGCCCGCGCCCTGTATGGCGAGCCGGCCCTGATCGTGCTCGACGAACCGAACTCCAATCTTGACGACATGGGCGAGGCCGCGCTTGTTCGGGCCGTTCTAGGCATGAAGCAGCGCGGCAAGACCGTGGTGCTGATTACTCACCGCACCAGCATCATCAACGCTGTCGACAAGCTGATGGTACTGCGCGACGGCACGATGCAGATGTACGGGCCACGCGACCAGGTGCTGCAGGCTCTGATGCAGGCCCAGCAGCCGGCCGTGCCTGCTCCGCAGCAGGCCCCCGTTTCCACTGATGTCGCTTGAACGAAACGACCATGAAAAGTCTGAAGAAAAAATTTGAAATCATGGATGCCGAGGCGACCCGCCCGGCATCCGAGGGTGAAGCGTCGCCCGTGGATATCAACTCTCATCGTGCAGTGCGTTGGGGGCTGGGTGTGCTGATCCTGGGCTTTGGAGGCTTTATGTTATGGGCCATGCTGGCACCGCTCGATGCCGGGGTGACCTCACCGGGGTCGGTCAAGGTCGCCAGTAACCGCAAGACCATCCAGCATCTGACCGGTGGCACGGTGGATGCGATTCTGGTGCGCGAAGGCCAGGCGGTGAAAAAAAACCAGGTATTGGTCAAGCTGAACCCGACCCAGTCTGGCTCACAGCTGGGTATGGCCGAGGCGCAGTTCATTTCAGCCAAGGCGGTGGAAAGTCGTCTGGTGGCCGAGCGTGATGGCAAGACCAATCTGGAACCGATACCGGAGCTGAAAAGTTTTGGGGACGACCTGCGGGTGAAGGAAGCGATCGCGCTGCAGACCCGCCTGTTCACGACTCGACGTTCGTCGCTGGACAGCGAAATCCGCATTCTGGAAGAAAACCTGGCTGCTGCGCTTGAGCAACTGCATGGGCAGGAACAGGTCCGGAAGTCCCGCCAGCAGCAACTGGGTTTTCTGAACGAGGAACTGAAGGGCGTGCGCGAGATGGCCCGGGAAGGCTATGTGCCGCGCAACCGCATGCTGGGCCTGGAGCGCGATGCGCTGCAGATCAACGGCTCGCTGGCGGAGGATCTGGCCAATATCGGTCGCACCCATAACCAGATTGCTGAGCTCAAGCTCCGCATTCTCCAGCGCCGGCAGGAGTATCAAAAAGAAGTTCAGTCGTTGCTGACTGACGTGCAGAAGGATGCCAATGCCCAGGCTGATCGCCTGAGTGCACTGCGCTACGAATTCGAAAATACGCAGATCAAGTCGCCTATTGACGGCATCGTGGTCGGGCTGAATGTGCATACCGTTGGCGGGGTTATCCAGCCGGGCTTCCACATCATGGATGTGGTGCCGCGCAATGAGCCGATGGTGGTCGAGGCACAGGTGGCGCCGCAACTGATCGACAAGGTGCATCCGGGGCTGCCGGTCGAACTGTCGTTCCCGGCCTTCAGCCATGCCAAGACACCGAATGTTCCGGGTGTGGTCGACACGGTGTCCGCTGACCGCCTGGTCGATGAACGTACCAATATGCCGTATTACCTGGTGCAGGTAAAAGTGACCGACAAGGGACTGGTCATGCTTGGCCAGAACCAGATCCGTCCGGGGATGCCGGCGTCGGTGGTAGTCAAAACGGGCGAACGCACAATGCTCAACTACCTGATCAAACCTTTGCTGGATCGCGTCGATGGCGCGTTCAAGGAGCAATGACGGTGAAACGGACTTTCATTGCCACCTTTGTGGCGCTAGCCTGCGCCGCACCGGCCGTCCAGGCGATCGGCCTGTTTGACGCCTACCACGCTGCGCGCGAGAGCGATCCGACCTGGCGTGCTGCGTTGAAGGAAAACGAGGCTGGACAGGAAAACCGCAACCTCGGACGCGCCGGCCTGCTGCCGCAGATCAGCGCCAGCGGCTACAAGTACAAGGTGACCGGGGATCGCAAGCAGCCCTACCTGGGCCGGACGTTTACCGAGGATCTTGACTATACGAGCAAGAGCGCCAGCGTGCAGCTTAGCCAGCCACTATTCAATATGCAGCGCCTGGCCGAGTACCGGCAGGGTAATGCGCGCGCTGAATACAGCGATGCGGTGCTGGACCAGAAACTGCAGGATCTGGCTGTGCGCCTGTCAGGCGCTTACATGGACGTCTTGCTGGCGCGCGACTCGATCGACCTGGCCGAGGCCAAGCTCAAGGCCATCAGCGAACAGCTGGCGGCGGCCAAGCGCATGTACGAACTCGGAGACGGAACGGTAACGGACGTGGACGAAGCGACTGCGCGGCGCGATATCGCCGACGCCCAGCGCATTGAGGCCGAGGACCGGCTGCAGGTCTCGCTGAAGACGCTGCAGGAACTGATTGGCGAAACGCCGCGCTCGCTGGCAGTACTCAGCGGCGATGCATTCGTGCTGCCGACGATGCAGGATTCGGCTGCCATGTGGACCGAACGCGCACTGGCCAACAACCCGGAAATCCGTGCCCAGCGCAAGGCGGTCGAAATATCTGACCGTGAAATTGATCGCAGCAAGGCCGGGCACTATCCGACTGTGGATCTGGTTGGTTCGTTCTCCAAGGCCGACAGTGATTCGGTGACGACGGTCAACCAGCGGACGACCAGCAGAAGCATCGGTGTACAGGTCAATATTCCACTGTTCTCTGGTGGCTATACATCGGCACTGACCCGCCAGGCGGCCGCCAATCGGGACAAGGCGAAAGAGGATCTGGAGGCGGCGATCAGCAAGATCCGCACCGAGGTGGTTCGCCAGTATACGGGCACTACCACTGGCGCCAGCAAGGTGCGGGCGCTGGATCTGGCGGTCAAGTCCAGTGAGCGCTCGCTGAAATCCACGCTGATGGGATTCAAGGCCGGTTTGCGCACCAATGCCGACATCCTCAATGCGCAGGAGCAACTTTATCAGTCGCGCCGCGACCTGGCCGAGGCCAAGTACATCTACCTGATCAGCCGCGTGCGTCTGAAAGCGGCAGCTGGCGAGCTCAGCGAGGCGGATATCATCGAGGTTGACCGCTATTTCAGTGCGGAAGCAGCGTTCTGAGACAAGAGAAGGCATGCCCGCCATGGCGCGATCACGTGTTGTGGCGGGAGGCTGTGGTAATTGAGCGATTCACGCTCATGCGAATGGCGTGAGCTTGATGCTGTTCATGGTCTCCTTGCCTTTCGTGACAGTATTGCCCTTGAAGGTGACCGCAGCTGTGCGGCTGATCGTGCAGTGGGATGCAGGCATGGCTGGCTGTAGCGATGCCGTTGTCGCCGTTCACTGTCCCGTGGCCTGCGCTGCCATGCAGGACATCGATCGATATGTGCGTATTAAATATTGGCCGCGTGACAATTCATGCCATTAGGGTTTTCAAGTGTGTGGCTGCTTGCTGAAGAGCGTGTTCTTCATGTCGGTATCGGGTGTGCACGTGGTGGATAGTTGCAACACGATGGTGAGGCCGGCGTATGATAGCCTGTTACGCTGCTCCGACCTTTCAGAGACTCGCCCATGCCTTCGATTTCCACTGATGATGCCAGGGAGCTGACTGGGGCCTTCGACGCCCTGCCGGTATCGGCGCTGCCGTTGAGCCCCGCCCCCGAGCCGCTGGAACTGCTGTTCGGCGCGCCGGAGCCCACCACGCAGGCCGTTTCCGCTCCGCTGCCCACCTACAACAGCCTCGATGCCTCCGAAGCAGTAGTCCAGTTGATTGGCGGCGGAGATTTCTCCGACGTGCTCTGGCGCTGCCTGCTGTAACGGCTATACCAGAATCAGCGGCAGGGCGGCCATTATGCCGATGGCGTTGGCTGCCATGTCGTACCAGCAAAATCCGCTGCCATAACGCTCGTCCCAGATTTCCTTGACCAGACCAAGCAGGAACGTCGCCGGCAGGCCAATGGCCGGCGTGGCTACTGACGACAGCACCAATGCCAGTCCCATGCTACAGAAAAAGTGCTGCTGCTTGTCGGTTTCGCGGATGCGCGCACGCAGCTGCGCGCGCGGCAGAGCCCGCCACGCGGCCAGCGCTGGTTCGGGCAGGTGGTGCGCCAACCACTGGCGACATTGGGCGGTACTGCGGTTCATCGGTTTCCAGCATAGGGCCGGTTCCCCGGCGTAAGGCAAGTATATGGGGGCGTCCTCGTCATTTGCCAGCGCCGGTACTGGCGGTGGTGGATGGTATCGTGATGGCCGGTCCCGATCTTTCTGGCGGGGGCGATGTGCTTTTCCACCATTGCGAGACGCCATTTGAGAATTCTTCACTTCTTCAAAACCTATTACCCCGACAGTTTTGGCGGGGTCGAACAGGTCATCTATCAGCTTGCCGAAGGAGGGCGCGAATTCGGCCTTGACGCCGAGGTGCTGTCCCTGAGTCCGCGCGGCGCGGCGCGCGACGAGCGTGTGGCTGGGCATGTTGTGCATCGCGCGAGGCTCGATTGCTATGTTGCCTCGACCGGCTTCTCCGCCGCGGTGTTCGGCCGGTTTGCCGAACTCGCACGTCAGGCCGATGTCGTTCACTACCATTTCCCGTGGCCGTTCATGGACGTCGTTCACTTCGCCACGCGGATGAAGAAACCGAGCGTCGTCACCTACCACTCGGACATCGTCAAGCAGAAGACCTTGCTGCACCTGTATCGACCGTTGATGAACCGCTTCCTGTCCAGTGTGGACCGGATCGTTGCCACCTCGCCGAATTACCTGGTCACCAGCCCGGTGCTCCAGCGCTTTGCCGACCGGGTGACAGTGATTCCTCTCGGGGTCGACGAGGGTAGTCAGCCGGTGCCAGATCCGGCCCGGCTGGCCGGATGGCGACAACGGCTGGGCGAAAAGTTCTTCCTGTTCGTTGGTGCCATCCGTTACTACAAGGGTCTGCACATCCTGCTTGACGCGCTGGCAGGCTGCGATTATCCGGTTGCGATTGTCGGGGGCGGACCAATGGAGACCGAACTCCGCGCGCAGGCGCAGCGCCTGGGGCTGCACAACGTGCATTTCCTCGGACCGCTGCCGGATGAAGACAAGGCCGCGTTGCTGGTGCTCTGCCTCGGTGTGGTGTTCCCGTCACACCTGCGTTCCGAGGCGTTCGGCGTGACGCTGATCGAAGGCGCCATGCACGGCAAGCCTCTTGTGTCCTGTGAGATCGGTACCGGCACCAGCTATATCAATCTGGATGGGGAGACTGGCCTGGTAGTTCCACCAGGCAATGTACAAGCCCTGCGCCAGGCGCTGGACCGCCTGTGGCATGAACCGGCGCTGGCGGCCGCGATGGGCGCGCGCGCACGGCAACGCTATCTCGGGCATTTCACTGCGCGGCATATGGTCGAGCGGTACGCTGCGCTGTATCGCGATGTCTCAGGCAAATAATCCGCCTCAGCATTGTCTCTATTTGCGACTGTTTCTCATTCATTGAAATGCGGGTACAATCCTTTATCCGCGCATTTCGTTAACTTCCCGTTAATGATCCGCCCATTTCACCCCTCTGAGGAACACGTCACATGAAAGTGAAAGCGCTGCTGGGGCTCAGCCTCGTTGCCCTCGCACTGCAAGCCAGTGCTGCGGAATACCCGATCGGCAAGCCGACCATCAAGGGCGGTATGGAGATCGCCGCCGTTTACCTGCAACCGGTGAAGATGGATCCGGACGGCATGATGCTGGACGCCGCCAAGAGCGACATCCACCTCGAAGCCGACATCCACGCCGCCAAGGCCAATCCGACCGGTTTCGGCGAAGGCGAATGGATGCCGTACCTGGTGGTCAAGTACGAACTGCAGAAGGTCGGCAGCACCAAGGTGCAAAAGGGCGACCTGATGCCGATGGTTGCGTCGGACGGCCCGCACTACGGCGACAACATCAAGCTCGAAGGCGCTGGCAAGTACAAGCTCAAGTACACCATCCTGCCGCCGAGCGCGAACCAGCATGCTCACTTCGGTCGTCACGTCGACAAGGAAACCGGCGTGGGCCCGTGGTTCAAGCCGATCGAACTCAATTATGAATTCGCCTACGCCGGTACCGGCAAGAAGGGCGGCTACTAAGACGCGCGCGGCGGCCATTGGCCGCCGCTTGTCGCAGAAAAACGGCCTGGCGGCTTCGCCGGGCCGCAAGTGCTTGAGGATGGATCATGCGTTTACCTGCAGCCCTGTGCCTGCTCATGTTCGGCGGTCTGGCCTTCGCCGACGACATGCCGACTTTTCGCGTCGAGCTGAAGGACGGCACGCTGACGCCGACACGCATCGTCGCGCCGGCCAAGACCAAGTTCCGCATCGAAGTCATCAATACCGGCAAGACCCCGGCCGAATTCGAGAGCCTGCCGCTGCGCAAGGAAAAGGTGCTGGCACCCGGCGTCAAGTCGTCGGTGGTGGTGATGGGCGCCTCGCCGGGCGAATACCCGTTTTTTGACGATTTCCACCCGCAGGCGCGTGGCGTCATCGTGGTGAAGTGAGAGCAGGATGGAACAGGTCGCATTTATCGTCTGGCGTGAAAGCGTCGAAGCGCTGCTGGTGGTCGGCATTCTCTATGCATGGCTGAAGGCAAACTCGGATCTGGGGCGCGGCGGCATGCCGTTCCTGTGGGGCGGCGTGGCCGCCGGCCTGGCGCTGTCCGGCGCGCTGGCGCTGATGCTGCTCGGCGTGGCCGACTGGCTGGGCGACGAAGGGCAGGAATACTTCCAGGCCGGCATGGCGCTGGTCGCCGCGGCGCTGGTGGTGCAGATGGTGGTGTGGATGAAGCGCCACGGCCGCACGCTGAAGCGGGAACTGGAGCAGGGGCTGTCCGCCCAGGCGGCGCAGCGCAACTACTGGGGCATGCTGGTGCTGGTGATGATCGCCGTCGCGCGCGAAGGCAGCGAGACGGTGGTGTTCCTGTACGGCACCGTGGCCGGCAGCGACAACCATGCCAGCCTGCTGCTGGCGGGCATTGGCGGCTTTGTCGCCGCGCTGGCCACTTTCTACGTGCTGCAGCTTGGCGGTCGCTGGCTGTCGTGGCGGGTGTTCTTCCGCGTTACCGAAATCCTGTTGCTGCTGCTGGCGGGCGCGTTGCTGAATGCCGGCATCGACCGTCTGATCGGCATGGGCACCCTGCCGGCCGGTATCGACCAGCTGTGGGACAGCTCCGGTCTGCTCGATGAAAGCTATGGCCTCGGCAAGATCCTGGCCGACTTCGCCGGCTATCGTTCACATCCGGCACTGACGCTGCTGCTGGTCTGGCTCGGCTACTGGGTCGTGACCACGCTGCTGCTGAAGCGGGCGGGAAAGTCCGGGGTCGTGGCAAAAGCATGACTGTCGCTACCTATGCCGCGCAGGCAGGAGACTGGCTGCGCGGCCACGCACACTGGCTGCGGCGCCTGCAGTGGGGGATCGTGCTGGTGTACGCGACCCTGCTGGTCGTGCCGCCGTTCCTGCCGCTGCCGACCGAGACCGACCATGCGCTCAACAACCTGACGGTGTTGGCGCAATTTGCGTTCTGGGGCGTGTGGTGGCCATTCGTGCTGGTGTCCATGCCGCTGTTCGGGCGCGCCTGGTGCGGCTGGCTGTGCCCCGAAGGCATGCTGTCGGAGTGGGCCAGTGAGCGCGGCCTGCGCCGGCCGATTCCGCGCTGGATGCGCTGGGGCGGCTGGCCGTTCGTGGCGTTTGCGCTGACCACCATCTATGGGCAACTGGTCAGCGTATACCAGTATCCGCTGGCGGTGCTGCTGGTGCTGGGCGGGTCGACGGTGGCCGCCGTTGCCGTTGGCCTGCTGTATGGCAGCAGCAAGCGGGTCTGGTGTCGCTATCTGTGCCCGGTCAACGGCGTGTTCAACCTGCTGGCGCGGCTGGCGCCGTGGCATTTCAAGGTCGATCACGAGAAATTCCGCGAACCCGGACGCAAGGTCATTCCGATCAACTGTGCGCCACTGGTCGCCATCGGCCATATGCAGGGGGCCGGCGACTGTCACATGTGCGGGCGCTGCAGCGGGTATCGCGATGCGGTGACCCTGGCACCGCGCAGTCCGGAAGCGGAAATCGTCGAGGTAGCCGATTCCGGCCGCTGGCCGACGCTGCTGATCGTCTACGGCATGATGGGCATTGCGCTCGGCGCGTTTGCCTGGTCGTCCAGCCCGTGGCTGGTCGCGCTGAAGCAGGATATTGCTACCTGGCTGATCAACCGCGATATCTACTGGCCGCTGGATGACGGTGCGCCGTGGTGGTTGCTGACGCACTACCCGGAAGTCAACGACAGCTTCAGCTGGCTGGATGGTTCGCTGGTGCTGGGCTTTATCCTCGGTACGGCGGCGGTAGTCGGCAGCATGCTGCTGGCCGGCTTGTGGGCGGCCGATCGCGGATTGCCGGGACGCGCCCGACGCACGCTGGACCAACTGGCCCAGGGGCTGATTCCGCTGGCCGGGGTCGGTGTGTTCCTCGGCCTGTCGATGACCACCGTGACCTTGCTGAAACACGAGGGACTGAATATCCCGAACCTGCCGTGGTGGCGGGCGGCGTTGCTGTCGGCCGCCGCGCTGTGGAGCCTGCGCCTGCTGTGGCGTCTGGCACGCCGGCGTGGTGCGGGCAGGGGACGCAGCCTGCTGGCACTGTCCTGTATCCTGCCCGGTCTCGGGCTGTTTCTCGGGATGTGGGTCTTGTTGTTCTACATCTGGTAGCCCCGGATGATGAATGACATGGGCCGGCCCTTATCCCATGTGGATGGGTCGGCAACCCCATAATTTCCTTTTGTTTTAATGGGCACGCCTGATATTGCTTATCGGTATTTTGTGTAGGCGGCGCTTTACGCTGCCAGTACAATGCGTGCATTCTCAGACACTCACCGTATCCAGTTGCCATGTCGAACATGACCGCCGAACGTGTCCTCTCAGTCCATCACTGGAACGACACCCTGTTCAGTTTCACCTGCACCCGTGACGAGGGACTGCGTTTCATCAACGGCCAGTTCGTGATGATCGGTCTCGAAGTCAACGGCAAGCCGCTGATGCGTGCCTATAGCATCGCCAGCTCGAATTATGACGAGCACCTCGAGTTCTACAGCATCAAGGTACAGGATGGCCCGCTGACGTCGAAGCTGCAGCATCTGCAGGTCGGCGACACCGTGCTGGTCAGCAAGAAACCGACCGGCACCCTGGTGCAGGACAACCTGCTGCCGGGCAAGAACCTCTATCTGCTGTCGACCGGGACCGGGCTCGCCCCGTTCATGTCCATCATCAAGGACCCGGAAGTCTACGAGCGTTACGAAAAAGTCATTCTGACTCACGGCGTGCGCTGGGTCAGCGAGCTCGGCTATCACGACTACATCACCAGAGAACTGCCGGAAAACGAGTACTTTGGCGATATCGTCCGCGAAAAGCTGATCTACTACCCGACCGTGACCCGCGAACCGTACCGCAATCAGGGCCGCCTGACCGACCTGCTGGCGTCCGGCAAGCTGTGCGCCGACATCGGCCTGCCGCAACTCGATCCGGCCAATGACCGGGCGCTGATCTGCGGGAGCCCGGCCATGCTGCACGACCTGACGGTGATGCTGACCGGCATGGGCTTCAAGGAATCGCCGCGCATGGGCGATCCGGCCGACTTCGCCATCGAGCGCGCCTTCGTCGAGAAATGATGCCCGGCGGTTGATGCCAGTCAGTCCGAAGCCGGCGCAAGCCGGCTTTGTCGTGCCCGGGAGAGCGCTGCGCTAGAATGCGGTTTTTGCGATTTTCATGGCCGGGCGGGTCAAGTTGTCGGCCCGGGCTCCGATCAAAGCGGCATCTCATTCAAGCAGAACATCATGACCATTCTGGTTACGGGCGGTGCCGGATTTATCGGTGGGAACTTTGTGCTCGACTGGCTGGCACAAAGCGACGAGCTGGTGGTCAATCTTGACAAGCTCACCTATGCCGGCAACCTGGATACGCTGCGCAGCCTGCACGGTGATTCGCGGCACCAGTTCGTGCACGGCGATATTGGCGACCGGACGCTGGTCAGCCAGTTGCTGGATACACATCGTCCACGGGCCGTGATCCATTTCGCCGCCGAAAGCCATGTCGATCGCTCGATCCATGGCCCGGCGGACTTTGTCGACACCAATATTGTCGGCACCTTTTCCCTGCTTGAGGCGGCGCGCGCGTACTGGCAGACGCTGGACGAGGCCGGGCGGTCGGCATTCCGCTTCCTGCATGTTTCCACCGATGAAGTCTTCGGCACGCTGTCGGCAGACGACGCTCCCTTCACCGAAGACGATGCCTGTGCGCCAAACAGCCCGTATGCAGCCAGCAAGGCCGCGTCCGACCACCTGGTGCGGGCCTGGTTCCATACCTATGGTCTGCCGGTGCTGACCACCCATTGCAGCAACAACTACGGGCCGTACCATTTCCCGGAAAAGCTGATCCCGCTGGTGATCCTGAATGCACTGGCCGGAAAACCGCTTCCCGTCTACGGTGATGGCCTGCAGGTGCGCGACTGGCTGTACGTGGGCGACCACTGTGTCGCGATCCGCCGGGTGCTGGACGCCGGGCGACCCGGCGACACGTACAACATCGGTGGCTGGAACGAAAAGCCGAATATCGACGTGGTCCGCACCCTGTGCCGAATGCTCGACACATTGCGACCGCGTGCCGATGGCAATAGTTATGCCAGCCAGATTCACTACGTGACCGACCGGCCGGGCCACGATCGCCGCTATGCGATCGACGCGCGCAAGCTGGAGCGCGAACTGGGCTGGAAACCGGCGGAAACGTTCGATACCGGCATCCGGAAAACGGTCGAGTGGTATCTGGCCAATCCGGACTGGGTAAACAATGTCACCAGTGGCGCCTACCGCGACTGGGTAGACCTGCACTATGGAAGCCAGGCATGACTCGCATATTGATTACTGGCGCCAACGGCCAGGTCGGATTTGAATCGCAACGCGCGCTGGCATTGCTGGGCGACATCGTCGCCTGTCATCGCGCGCAGATGGATCTGTCCGATCCGGCCTCCATCGAGGCGGCGCTCGATCGCTTCCGGCCCGGCATCATTGTCAATCCGGCTGCTTATACGGCGGTTGACCAGGCGGAAACCGAACCGGCCGCCGCGGCCGCCATCAATGCCGAGGCGCCGGCGCGGCTGGCCGCCTGGGCCGCGCGGCATGATGCGCTGCTGGTCCATTACTCGACTGACTATGTGTTCGACGGTCGCAAGGCAGGTGCCTACGTCGAAGACGATGCGGCCCAGCCGCAGTCGGTGTACGGACAGACCAAGTGGGACGGGGAGCAGGCGATCCGCAACAGCGGCGCCCGGCACCTGATCCTGCGCACCAGCTGGGTGGTCAGCGCGCATGGCAACAACTTCCTCAAGACGGTGCTGGCGCTGGCGCAACAACGGCAAACGCTGAGCATCGTTGCCGATCAGGTCGGGGCGCCAACCTCGGCGGCGCTGGTGGCCGATGCGACCGCGCATCTGCTTGCCCGCTACCTGCAGTCGCCGCAGGCCTTCCCGTACGGCACCTACCACCTGACTGCACGCGGCGAGACCAGCTGGTATGACTATGCGCGGCATGTGGTAGGCCTCGCCGAACAGGCCGGGTTGCGGCTGGCGCTGACCACAGATGCCATTCAGCCGATCCCGAGCAGCGACTATCCGCTGCCGGCACCGCGTCCGGCCAATTCCAGGCTGGATTGCGAACGGCTGGAACGGACCTTCGGCCTGCTGATGCCGCACTGGCAGGCTGGTGTCGACCATGTATTTTCGCAGTTGAACGATTGAGCAGAATTCCCATGGCACGAAAAGGCATCATCCTCGCCGGGGGATCCGGCACCCGCCTGTATCCGGCGACACTGGCGGTCAGCAAGCAACTGCTGCCGATCTATGACAAGCCGATGATCTACTATCCGCTGGCCACGCTGATGCTGGCCGGCATTCGTGACATCCTGATCATCTCCACCCCACAGGACACGCCACGTTTCGCGCAACTGCTGGGTGATGGTCACGGCTGGGGACTCAACCTGCAGTACGCGGTCCAGGCCAGCCCGGACGGGCTGGCACAGGCCTTTCTGATCGGCGAGGACTTTCTGGCCGGTCAGCCGTCGGCCCTGGTGCTTGGGGACAATATCTTTTATGGCCATGACTTTGGCAGCCTGCTCGGTGCCGCTGATCGCAAGACCGATGGCGCCAGCGTATTTGCCTACCGGGTTCAGGATCCGGGGCGGTACGGGGTGGTCGAGTTTGACGAAGCCGGGCGGGTGCTCAGTCTCGAAGAAAAGCCGGCACAGCCGAAATCGAACTATGCCGTGACCGGACTGTATTTCTACGACAAGCAGGTGGTGGAGATTGCCCGTTCGATCCGGCCGTCGGCACGGGGCGAACTCGAGATTACCGATATCAACAAGGTCTACCTGTCACGCGGCATGCTCGATGTACAGACCATGCGTCGCGGCTATGCCTGGCTGGATACCGGCACCCACGAGTCGATGCTGGAGGCGAGCCAGTTCATTGCCACCATCGAAACCCGACAGGGCCTGAAGGTGTCCTGCCCGGAAGAGATAGCCTACCGGCTGGGCTATATTGACGCGGCACAACTGGAGCGGCTGGCCACACCCTTGCTCAAGAATACTTATGGGCAGTATCTGCTCAACCTGCTGAAGCAGCCGGTGTTCTGAGTGCGGCTGATCGACACCCCCCTGCCCGGGCTCGCCCTGCTGGAACCGACCGTGTTTCATGACGAGCGCGGCAGTTTCCATGAAAGCTACCGGCAGTCGGCATTCGATGCCGTGATCGGCCGGGAGGTGACCTTCGTCCAGGACAATCAGGTCAGCTCGGTCGAAGGCGTGCTGCGCGGCCTGCATGAGCAACTGGCTCCGCGTGCGCAGGGCAAGCTGGTGCGGGTCGTGCAGGGCGAAGTGTTCGATGTGTCCGTCGACCTGCGCGAATCGTCGCCGACCTTTCTGCAGTGGGCCGGCGTCACGCTGTCGGCGGCGAACCGGCGGCAGTTGTGGATTCCCGAAGGATTCGCCCACGGCTATCTGGTGCTGTCCGCCGGGGCCGAGGTGCTGTACAAGACCACGGACACCTGGTGCCCGGCACTGGAACGGACCATTGCCTGGAACGATCCGCGCATCGGCATCCGCTGGCCACTGGCTCGCGAACCCATCCTGTCGGAGAAGGACCGGCTGGCGCTGCCCTTCGACCCGCGCTGACGGCAGCGCCTCGCGCGAGGAAATGTGACGGTATCTGACAGCAGCTGACAATACATACGCATACCAAGTGAAACGCTTGTCGCACTGACGCGGAAAGGGTTCGGGACGACACTACATCCATGGCGCAACACATTGAACAGCGCCTTGCCCCCGACCGATTTGGAGAAATGAAATGAACAAGCTGCTGACCACCCTCGTTGCTGCCCTGTTTGCAGGTTCCACCGCCATCGCCATGGCTGCTGCCCCGGCCGCACCGGCTGCTGATGCCGCTGCCGCTCCGGCCGCCAAGACCACGCAAACGACCCAGACGCACAAGAAGGCTGCACACAAGAAAGTGGCTGCCAAGAAGACCCCGGCCAAAAAGGCTGCGGTGAAGAAGGCTCCGGCCAAGGCTGAACAGGAAGCCCAGGCTGACACCACCACCAAGCATGCTGCCAAGCACAAGAAGGCCGCTGCTCATCACAACAAGAAGAGCAGCCACAAGAAGGCCGCCGCCAAGCCGGCTGCTGCACCGGCCGCGACTCCGGCGCAGTAATCAAGCAGGTCTACGGGAAGTAGCCTGGACAATAAAGGGACCGAAAGGTCCCTTTTCTTGTGTCGGTCCCTGCCACGAAGAACGGACGAGCGAAGCGAGGTTTCCCCGCGGCGGCGGGGACGGAAGAGGCAGGATTCAATCAGGCAGACTGCCGTGCTCACGGCAGACTCTGTCAGTCGGGCGTGTACCGACGCCACCGCGACCGTCGGTGCCCAACTTCATGAGCAGTCCGGGGACCGAAAGGTCCCTTTTCTTGCGTCTGTCGAACCCGTTCCGGGCCGGTCAT
Source organism: Microvirgula aerodenitrificans DSM 15089 (assembly GCF_000620105.1). NCBI lineage: Bacteria > Pseudomonadati > Pseudomonadota > Betaproteobacteria > Neisseriales > Aquaspirillaceae > Microvirgula > Microvirgula aerodenitrificans. The sequence continues at coordinate 99,028 of NZ_JHVK01000010.1, forward strand.
GGCGCCGGGCGCAGGCCGCTCATGCAGAAACGGGCACCGCCAAGCGGCGACTCGAGGGCGGACAGCTTGCCGTGATGCAGTTCGACCGCAGCACGTGCCAGTGCCAGCCCGAGGCCGGTGCCGCCGCTTTCACGGTTGCGTGCCGCGTCCAGGCGGACAAACGGCTCGAAGATCCGCTCGCGCGCGTCTTCCGGAATGCCGGGCCCGTCGTCATCGACGGTCAGTGTCAGACTGTCGTCTTCCTCGATCCGGGCTGCGATGTCGATGCGGGACCGGGCATGGCGAGCGGCATTGCCCAGCAGATTGCGGATGGCCAGCCCGAACTGGACCGGGTCTAGGGTGGCGGTCAGGGTCGTGTCGACCTGACAGTGGATCTCCAGCGCCGGGTAGGCGCGGGCAACCGGCGTGATCTGCTCGGCCAGCCAGTGGGCCAGCGATAGCGGCTGGCTGCGCAGTTCGACCTGGCCACCGGCCATCCGTACCCAGCCGAGGCTGTCGCTGATCAGGCGATCCAGCTCTTCCAGATCGGCATCGATGCCGGCGCGGCGCTGCGCGCGTGCCTGCGGGTCCGGTGCCGTGTCGTGCAGGGCCAGGCCGAAACGCAGCCTGGCCAGCGGGGTCTTCAATTCGTGGGCCAGCGCATGGGCCATGACCTGGCGGCTGGCCAGCAGCGCATCGAGCCGGCTCGCCATGCTGTTCAGCGTGGTGACCATCGGCTGGAACAGCCGTGACTCGGCCGGTGGCGCGCGGGTGGTCAACTGGCCTTCGCCGAGACGCTCGGCGGTATCGAGCAGCATGATCAGGTCGCGCCACTGCGGCTTGAGCCACGCATACAGGCCGATGCCGAAGCCCAGTGCGACCAGCAGCGTCACCACCAGCTCCAGCTGATGCTGGGTGTTGAGCAGCAGATCGCGGCTTTTGGTTGCCAGCGCGTCGATCGGGCCGATGACCAGGGTATGGGTCGGTCCGAGCCGGGCGTAGACCAGATCGCCATTCGACGACAGCCACATGTCGGCATGGGCGGGCGCGTCGAGCAGAGCAACCGAGTACGGGCCGGTCGCATTGAAATAGCGGGTCAGCGAGCTCCATTCATCGGCCCGGGTACGGGCGTAGTCGGAGCGCATCAGCTGGATCACGTCGGCGGTACGCCCCAGCGCGTCTTCGCGGACATCCTCGTCAAGCTGGGTGTCGAGCAGCCAGCCGGCCAGGGTCACCAGCAGCGCCAGCGTGCAGGCCAGAATGATGTAGTAGCGGAAGAACAGCCAGAACAGTCCGCGTTTCTGCAGGCCGCGCCGGTTCAAGCGCTGTCTCCGGGCCGGAACAGATAGCCCTGGCTGCGGACCGTCTTGATGCGGTCGAGGTCGCCGCGTTCATCGAGTTTCTTGCGCAGGCGGGACACGCGGGCATCCAGCGAGCGGTCTTCGCCGTCGAAGCCGAGATCGCGCAGCGACTCGAGCAGCGATTCGCGCCCGATGACTTCGCCGGCCCGGCTGGCCAGCAGCCACAGCAGATCGAACTCGGCCGTGCTGAGCGGCAGCGGCGCGCCTGCCAGCAGCACCTGGCGACTGCGACGGTTGCATTCCAGTTCGCCGAAACGCAGCACATCACAGCCGGCGGGGGCGGGGTCCGCCGCCACCGCCGGGGGGGAAACCCGGCGCAGCAGCATGCGGACGCGGGCCAGCAGCAGCCGTGGATCGACCGGCTTGGTCAGGTAGTCGTCGGCACCGAGTTCGAGACCAAGGATCTGGTCGATGGGATCGTCGCGCGCGGTCAGCATCAGGATGGCGCCGGTATAGCGTTCGCGAACCGAGCGACAGACGGCAAAACCGTCCATGCCCGGCAACATCAGATCGAGGATGACCAGATCCGGCGGCGTGGCATGAATGGTGGCGGCCGCGAGGTCGCCACGGGGTTCGATATCGACGAGAAAGCCGTTCTGGCGCAGATAGTCGGCAATCAGGCCGGCCAGCGCCGCATCGTCTTCCACCAGCAACAGTTTTGTGGGCATGGTCGGGGGCAGGAAAATGCGTCAGCGCACACCTTACTCCAAGCGGCGTGTCTGCCAAGAGGGGGAAGGGGCATTTGCTGCCGTTTGCGGGCTGATCGGACAATTTTATTGACGAAAATGCGACAGACGGTCGTGTTCATTTTCGCACTGATCCCGCCATTGCCGGCATCGTTTCCCGTATCGGCAGCGGGTCGAGGGCGGCGCCCGGGCCGCCGGCGCGAGCGGGATGCCCGGACGGCGCCGGCGGCGGGAGAAACAGAAAATGGCAAAGCTGAAAAAACCGGCGATATTAAATGTCATGACCGGCCGACATGCGGCAATGAATCCACCCGTGCCCGCCAGAACCGGCGCCCGACCGGCATGAATGGCGCAAGCGGTCGGCCTGGTCGTCATGTTGGATAAGGAAAATTATTGATTCGTTTATGAATATTTGTGGCGGCGCAAATGTTGCGGCCCGGAAAATCCCGGCTTGAAATCAGGTCGGCAAGCGTGCCAAATGGCACAGTCAGGCGCGTCAGACGCCACAAATCACAACCCGTGGGGACAAACACATGAAATCCATCAAGGACACGCTGCTGTGGGGCGGCGTGGGATTGCTGGGCGCCTGGGCGCTCGGCGTGGTGGCACTCAATCGCGGCGAATCGGTCAATGCCATCTGGCTGATCGTGGCCGCCGTGTCGTGCTACTTCATCGCCTACCGCTTCTACAGCCGCTTCATCGCCAGCAAGGTGCTGGAACTCGATCCGCGCCGGCTGACGCCGGCCGAACGTCACAATGACGGCCTCGATTACGTACCGACCAACAAATGGGTGCTGTTCGGCCACCACTTCGCCGCCATTGCCGGCGCCGGCCCGCTGGTCGGCCCGGTGCTGGCCGCGCAGATGGGTTATCTGCCGGGCACGCTGTGGATCATCGTCGGCGTGATCCTGGCCGGTGCGGTACAGGACTTCCTGATCCTGTTCCTGTCTGCCCGCCGCGATGCCAAGTCGCTGGGCGAGATCATCAAGATGGAACTCGGCCCGGTCGCCGGCGTGGTGGCCTCGGTCGGCATCCTGATGATCATGGTCATCCTGCTCGCCGTGCTGGCGCTGGTGGTGGTCAAGGCGCTGGTCGGCAGCCCGTGGGGCACGTTCACCATTGCAATGACCATCCCGATCGCACTGCTGATGGGGGTGTACATGCGCTACATCCGCCCGGGGCGCATCGGCGAGATCTCGGTGGTCGGCTTTATCCTGCTGATGCTGGCCATCGTCTATGGTGGTGACGTGGCCAGGAGCGAAACGCTGGCGCCGCTGTTCACCCTGACCGGTACGCAGCTGGCCTGGGCACTGATGGCCTACGGCTTCATTGCCTCGGTGCTGCCGGTGTGGCTGCTGCTGGCACCACGCGACTACCTGTCGACCTTCCTGAAGATCGGCACCATCTGCGGGCTGGCCATCGGCATCCTGATCGTGGCGCCGGACATGCAGATGCCGGCGGTCACCAAGTTCATCGACGGCACCGGCCCGGTCTTTGCCGGCAGCCTGTTCCCGTTCCTGTTCATCACCATCGCCTGCGGGGCGGTGTCGGGCTTCCACTCGCTGGTCAGCTCCGGTACCACGCCGAAGATGCTGGAGAATGAAACCCATGCCCGCATGATCGGCTACGGTGCCATGCTGATGGAGTCGTTCGTCGCCATCATGGCGCTGATCGCCGCCTGCGTGCTCGATCCGGGCGTCTACTTCGCCATGAACGCCCCGGCTGCCGTGATCGGCAAGACCGCTGCCGAAGCGGCCCAGGTCATCTCCGGCTGGGGCTTTGTGCTGACACCGGACATGCTGACGCAAATGGCGGCGGACGTCGGTGAAACCACCATCCTGTCGCGCGCCGGCGGCGCCCCGACGCTGGCGGTCGGCATGGCGCACATCCTGCACCAGGTCATCGGCGGCAAGACGATGATGGCGTTCTGGTACCACTTCGCCATCCTGTTCGAAGCGCTGTTCATCCTGACCACCGTCGATGCCGGTACCCGCGTGTGCCGCTTCATGATCCAGGATCTGCTCGGCACCTTCATCAAGCCGCTGGGCAACACCGAGTCGTGGACCGCCAACCTGGTGGCGACCGGGCTGTCGGTCGGCTTCTGGGGCTACTTCCTGTATCAGGGCGTGGTCGATCCGCTGGGCGGCATCAACACGCTGTGGCCGTTGTTCGGCATCGCCAACCAGATGCTGGCCGGTATCGCGCTGATCCTCGCCACCGTCGTGCTGGTGAAGATGAAGAAGGGTCGGTACGTATGGGTGCCGGTCGTACCTGCAGTCTGGGTGCTGATCTCGACCCTGTACGCCGGCTGGCTGAAACTGTTCGACGACAACGTCAAGGTCAGCTTCCTGGCCCATGCCCGCAAGTTCAGCGGCGCCCTGGCCAATGGCGAAGTGCTGGCGCCGGCCAAGACGGCGGCGGAGATGCAGCAGATCATCTTCAACGACTACGTGGATGCGGCGCTGTGCGCCGGCTTCATGGCGGTGGTGGTGATGATGCTGGTGTTCGGATTCCGGGCTATCCTGAAGGCACGTGCACAGGCGCATCCGACCATGCACGAAACCCCGGTCCAGTATCGCAAGGAGGCAACAGGCACCCATGCTGCTTAACGTGAAGCTCGTGGCGCGCCGTCTGGCGCAGACGGCGCGCCTGATGGTGGGGGTGCCGGATTACGACACCTATGTCGCGCACATGCGCGACCACCACCCGGACCTTCCGGCGATGAGCCGGGCGGCATTCCACCGCGCGGCCATCGAGGCGCGCTATCCGGGCAAGAGCGGCAAGCTCAGCAAGTGTCCCTGCTGATTGCCGATCCGGAATGACAATGGCCGCAGCGTTTGCTGCGGCCATTGTCGTTGCGCATCAGGACACGGCTTCGGGGCCGGGCCGACGCCGGTGTGCCAGCACGAACATCAGGTAGCCGATGGCGAGGAAGCCGCTCATGCCCAGCGCCAGCGCCAGCGGCGAGAACCACAGCAGCGGGGCTACGATCCCGGCCACGGCAGCCGAGAACAGGGTCTGGACGAAGCCCTGCACGCTGGATGCCGTGCCGCGTGCGCCCGGGAACAGGTCGAGCACGAACAGCGTGACCGATGGCGCGGCGATCGACATGCCGGTGGTGTACAGCGCCAGCGGCAGCACGCTCCATGGCAGCGACGGTGCGAAAAACAGGCTGTTGGCCAGATTGGCGGCCGCCGCGATGGCCATCAGGACATAGGCGAGGTGGATCGATTCACGGGCGGAGTAGCGTCCGGCCCGGTGTCCGGACAGCCAGGCGCCAAACATGATGCCGGAGACCGCCGGACCGAACAGCCACAGAAAATCGGTCGGTCCGAGCCCGAGATGGCGGATCAGGAATACCGGAGCCGCCGGAATGTAGAGAAAGAAACCGGCGAAGTTGAACGACAGCGCCAGTGCCAGGAAGCGGAACTGTCGGTTGCAGGCAATGTGCCAGTAATTTTTCGCCAGGGCACGCGGCGCCAGCGTGGAGCGCTGTTCCCGGGCATGCGTTTCCGGCAACCGCCAGGCGCAGACGGAAAACAGCATGAAACCGACCAGCGCCATGAAGGCAAAAATCGAGCGCCAGCCGAAAGCGCCGTACAGCCAGCCGCCAATGACCGGCGCAATCGCCGGAGACAGCGAGAACAGCATGGTGACCTGCGACATCAGCTTCTGGGCGGCCGGCCCGTCGAAGGTATCGCGGATGATGGCCCGGCCGACGATCAGGCCGGCGCCGCCACACAGGCCCTGCAGCGCACGGAACAGCAGCAGCTGGCCGAGGGTCTGCGCCAGCAGACAGCCGATCGAGGCGATGGCGAACAGCAGCGTGGCGCCGAGGATGACCGGGCGGCGGCCGATGGCATCGGACAGCGCGCCGTGCCACAGCATCATGGCGCCGTAGCACAGCAGGTAGATCGACAGCGCCTGCTGGATCTCGATCGGGCTGGCATCGAGCGCGTGGCCGATCGTCGCCATGGCTGGCAGGAAGGTATCGATCGAAAACGGGCCGAGTGTGGCCAGCGCGGCCAGGATCAGCGCCAGACCGGGGGCGGAGGGGGTACGTGACATGCGGCGGTCCGGGGGAGGCAAACCCGCCGATGGTAGGGGCCCCGCCCCGATCCGGCAAGCCGTGGTGCCGGCTAGAACGAGGAACCGGGCTCGGTCAGGAACTGGGCTTCCTCCAGGGTGCTGTCGCGCCCCAGGACTTCGTTGCGATGCGGGAAGCGGCCAAAACGCACGATGATGTCGCGGTGGCGACGGGCCCAGTCGACACTGCTCGCCAGCGAGGGCTCGTCGCGTGCCAGTGCAGTAAACAGCGCAATGGCGCGGTTCTGGTGGTCGATGTTTTCGGCATGCTCGAACGGCAGATAGGCGAACTGGCGTTCGATCGGCGCCAGCAGCAGGTGGTCACCGCTGTCGACCAGCCGGATTGCCAGACGGCGGGCCTGCTCGTCGCCGGCATAGGCACGGGCGCTGTCGCGGAACGCGTTGCGCGTCAGCTGGTCAAGTACCAGCAGATGGGCGAGCGTGCCGCGTGGCGAATCGTTCCAGTGGTCCAGTTCCCCGTTCAGGGCGCTGTCGAGAATGTCCCGGTAGCGTGCGCGGATCAGGGCATCGAATGCCGGATCCCGGGTGAACCAGGTGATGCGGGGCAGGCCGTAGTCGGGGTCGTCCGGTCGGCCGAACCAGAAGTCGAGAATGCTGTGGGGGGAGCTTGGAGTCGCCATGGCAGAAACCTGATTTATCTCAAAGTTGATTGCCCGGGATGAGTGTCATCGGCCAGAATGATCCTGTCGTCATCACCTGGAAACCCTGACCAGCCATGCCCGAGGTCGTCATATATCACAATCCGCGTTGCTCGAAATCACGCGAGGCACTGCGCCTGCTGCAGGAGGCCGGCGTGACGCCGCGGGTCGTCGATTATCAGAAAACACCGCTCGACGAAGCGGAAATCAGCCGGCTGATCGACCTGCTCGGCCTGCCGCCGCGCGAACTGATGCGCAGCAACGAAGCGGAATACCGCGATCTGTATCTGGATGACATCACCCTGGATCGCCATCACCTGGTCGCCGCACTGGTCGAATATCCCCGGCTGCTGCAGCGCCCGATCGTCGTCGTCGGCAACCATGCGCTGATTGCCCGGCCGCCGGAAAAGGTCTGCGAACTGCTGGCGCATCTGCAGTCCGGCTGACGGGCATCCGGCCTTAGCGGGTCAGCGTGATCTGGTGGTCGCCGCTGCTGAGAATCAGCGTGCGGTCGCCCTGCCGGGTCACGGTCGGCTTGCTGTCCAGAAAGGCGAACAGCTCGGCTTCCGCCTTCATCAGGTCCGGCGAGCACATCATCTTGGTCGCTGCCAGCGGGCCCGTCACCAGGCGGCCATCCTCGACTTTTGCCGTGCCGGTGAAGCGGTTGCAGCCGGCGCGGCCGGACAGGCGGCCGTCCTCGACCAGCAGGGTGATGCCGGTCGCGCTTTTCCATTCGCCCTGTGCAATGCCGGCGTTGGCAGCGGTGCCGGTGCTGGCGCAGGCGGACAGGACAACAGCGGCCAGCGTGGCCGCGATCGGTGCGAATTTCATACTGGACTCCCTTTGATACGGAACAGGAAACACCGCGCCGATCCGCAAGGATGGGTCGCGGCGTCTTTTTTACCGTAGCACGAAGCCGTGCCCGAAGGGCAGGCCCCGTCCGCGGGCCGGCGTGGCGCGGCCCGGTCGGGAGGTGGGGGTTACAGCCAGAAGTCCGTGCGCTGGCGGTGCCGTTCCAGCACGTGCTGGAAGGCCGCCGGGTCCTTGGCGTAGGTCAGTTCGCCTGCGGCAGGCAGGTGCAGGTCGTACAGCCGCGATACCCAGAAGCGAATGGCTGCCGCACGCAGCATCAGCGGCCAGGCCTCGATTTCCGCCTGCTGCAGCGGGCGCACCGCGCGGTAGGCGTCGATAAACGCCCGGGCGCGCTCGTTGTCGATGTCGCCGTCCGCCAGCATGGCCCAGTCGTTGACCGCGATGGCCAGGTCATACAGCAGCAGGTCGTTGCAGGCGTAGTAGAAATCGATAAAGCCGGAAATCTGCTCGCCGTCGAACAGCACGTTGTCGCGGAACAGGTCGGCGTGGATGATGCCGCGCGGCAGGTACGCATAGCGATGGCTGTTCTGCAGATGCAGCTCGTCGCGCAGCAGCGCGGCGTCGGCGGGAGCCATGAACGGGTAGACGGCCGCCGCGGTCACGCTCCACCAGTGCGGGCCGCGCGGGTTCGGCATCGACATCGGGAAGGTGTCGCCGGCGATATGCATGCTGGCGAGCATGGCACCGACCTGAGCGCACTGTGCCGGCGTCGGGGCGCTGACATCGGTGCCGGGCAGGCAATGGACCAGACAGGCCGGCTTGCCGGCCAGCATGCTGGCGAACTGGTCGGTACGGTCGGCTACCGGCCCGGCCACCGCCACGCCGTGGCGCGACAGGTGGTGGGTCAGGTTCAGGTAGAACGGCAACTCGTCCAGCTGCAACGCCTCGAACAGGGTCAGCACGTAGCGGCCCTGCGTCGTGGTGACGAAGTAGTTGGTGTTGGTGACGCCGGCGGCGATGCCTTTCAGCGCGACCAGCCGGCCGATGTCGTAGCGGGCGAGCCACGGCTCGAGCGCCTCCGGGGTCACGGTGGTGTAAACGGACATGTCGGCGATCAGAAAGTGAACAGGACCCAGTGCGGGATCTTCAGCTTGCCGCGACCGGTCACGTCGTACGGTGTCAGCTCGCCGTCGCCCTTCTGGTCGACCAGGTAGTACGGCGGGCCGACCTTCGGTGTCACCTTGACCGCATACAGCTTGCCGTTGACGCGGTATTCCTCGATCTTCTTGTCGCCTTCCTGACGGATGGTGACGTCCGGCTCGGCGTCGCTGCCGTCGTCAACGCCGATCTGCGGCGGCGGCGGTGCGTTGGGAGCGGGCTTGCCGGCGTCGGCAGCGAGGGCCGGAGCCGCAGCGAGGGCCGCGAGCAGGGCGGCGAGGGCGGTGGAGTTGCGCATTGGCGGTTCCTGAAAAAGTTAGAGGTTGAGCATGCGCTCGCGTTCTTCCGGCGATGCCGAGAAGCCCCGCGTTTCGTAGTGCTCGAAAATGGCGTTCACCACTTCTGCCGGGTCGTCGGTCAGCGTGATCAGTGCCAGGTCGCCGGGATTGATCATGCCGCGTCCGACCAGCTGGTCGGCAAACCAGTCGACCAGCCCGCGCCAGAACGACGTATCGACCAGAATGATGGGAATGCGGCGACTCTTGCCTGTCTGCACCAGCGTCAGCGACTCGAACAGCTCGTCGAGCGTGCCGAAGCCGCCCGGCATCACCACGTAGGCGCACGCATGCTTGACGAACATGACCTTGCGCGAAAAGAAGTGATTGAATTTTAGGCTGATGTCCTGATACTCGTTGCCCTTTTGCTCGTGCGGCAGCACGATGTTCAGTCCGATCGACGGACCCTTGCCCTGGAACGCGCCCTTGTTGGCGGCCTCCATGATGCCGGGACCCCCGCCGGATATCACGCCGAAGCCCGCGTCCGACAGACGCCGGGCAATGTCCTCCGTCAGCTTATAATCCGCATGATCGCGCGCAGTCCGCGCGCTGCCGAAAATACTTACGGCAGGTTCAATACCCTGCAGTTCCTCGGCGGATTCGACGAATTCCGCCATGATTTTCAGTACATGCCATGCCTCGCGCGAGCGAAATTTTTGCATTACCGCGTAACGATTGCTCGCCGCCGGGATCTTGTCTGACAAGCTCATCCGAAAATACCTTATGAAAACCCTGCTTCTGATCGACGGCTCTTCCTACCTGTACCGCGCGTTTCATGCGATGCCCGATCTGCGCTCGCCCACAGGCGAACCGACCGGCGCGGTCTACGGCATGATAAACATGCTGAGACGACTGGAGCGTGAAGTCGCAGCCGATTATAGCGCGTGCATATTCGACGCCAAGGGCAGGACTTTCCGCGACGACCTGTATCCCGAGTACAAGGCGAACCGGCCGTCGATGCCGACCGAGCTGGCGGCACAGATCGCACCGGTGCACCAGGCGGTACGCGCGCTGGGCTGGCCGCTGGTGGTCAAGGACGGCGTCGAGGCCGACGACGTGATCGGCACGCTGGCCGGCCAGGCCGCCGCCGACGGCTTCCGCGTGGTGATCTCGACCGGCGACAAGGATATCGCCCAGCTGGTGGGGCCCGGTGTGACGCTGGTCAACACCATGACCGACGAGTGGCTCGACGAAGCCGGCGTGCTGGCCAAGTTCGGCGTGCCGCCGGCGCGGATCATCGACTTCCTGACCCTGACCGGCGACAAGGTCGACAATGTGCCCGGTGTCGACAAGTGCGGGCCGAAGACGGCGGTGAAATGGCTGGAACAGTTCGGCGACCTCGACACGCTGATGGCGCGCGCGGACGAAGTCGGCGGCAAGGTCGGCGAAAACCTGCGCGATGCCCTGCCGCGCCTGCCGCTGTCGCGCGCACTGGTCACCATCAAGACCGACGTCGAACTTGATGACGCGATGCCGCATGGCCTCGACTCGCTGGCGCGCCTGCCGGTCGATCGCGCGGCCATGACCGTACTGTGCAAGGACCTGGGCTTCCGCACCTGGCTGAAGGAATACGGCGGCGACAGCGCGCCGGTGGCCAGTGTCAGTGCCGATGCGACGCCGGCCGCCGAGCCGGCCGCGATCGTGGTCGACGATGCACTGTCGCAGCCGACCGACGAGGCCCGCTACGAAATGGTGACCAGCGACGAACGGCTCGATGTCTGGCTGGCCACACTGGATGCGGCCGACGTGGTGTCGTTCGATACCGAGACCGACAGCCTCGACCCGATGCATGCCCGCATCGTCGGCGTCAGCGTCGCCGTCACCCCCGGCATCGCCGCCTACATTCCGCTCGCGCACACCGCGCCGGGCGTCGCCGACCAGCTCGACCGCGAGCATGTGCTCGGCCGGCTGAAGCCGTGGCTGGAGAACCCGGAACGGAAAAAACTGGGCCAGAATCTCAACTTCGACCGCCACGTGCTGGCCAACCACGGCATTGCGCTGGCCGGCGTCGCCGACGACACCATGCTGATGAGCTATGTGCTCGCCAGCCATGAAAAGCACAATATGGACGCCATGGCCGAGCGCGAACTCGGCGTAAAGACGGTCAAGTACGAGGACATCTGCGGCAAGGGTGCCAAGCAGATCGGCTTCTGTGAAGTCGATCTCGAGACGGCGACCCGTTATGCGGCCGAAGATGCCGACATCACGCTGCGGCTGGCGCGCGTGCTGGCGGCGAAACTCGACGGCAAGCGCGCCGATGTGTACCGCAAGATCGAACTGCCGACCGCCGACGTGCTGTTCGTCATGGAACGCAACGGCGTGCTGATCGACCGTGCGGTGCTGGCACGGCAGAGCCAGCAGCTCGGCACGGAAATGCTGGAGATCGAGCGCGAGGTGTACGCGCTGGCGGAGCAGCCGTTCAATCTGAATTCGCCGAAGCAGCTGGGCGACATCCTGTTCAACAAGCTCGGCATCGACGCCAAGGCCCACGGCGTGAAGAAAACCACCACCGGCGCCTGGAGCACTGACGAATCGGTACTGGAAAAACTGGCGCTCGACTACCCGCTGCCGAAAGCGCTGCTGCGCTATCGCGCGCTGGCCAAGCTGAAGTCGACCTATACCGACAAACTGCCGGGCATGATCAATCCGGATACCGGCCGCGTGCACACCCACTATGCGCAGGCCGCCGTGGTGACCGGTCGCCTGAGCTCCAGCGATCCGAACCTGCAGAACATCCCGGTTCGCACCGAAGAAGGCCGCCGCGTGCGCGAGGCCTTTGTCGCCGATGCCGGCAACCTGATCGTGTCGGCCGACTACTCGCAGATCGAATTGCGCATCATGGCGCACCTGTCCGGCGACGAAGGCCTGGTGCAGGCCTTCCGCGACGGCCGCGACATCCACCGCGCGACGGCGGCCGAAGTGTTTGGCGTGGCGCCGGACGCGGTCAGCGCCGAACAGCGCCGCTATGCAAAAACCATCAACTTCGGCCTGATCTACGGCATGAGCGCCTTTGGCCTGGCCGCCAGCCTGGAAATCGACCGCAGCGCCGCGCAATCGTTTATCGAGCGTTATTTTGCCCGCTACCCGGGAGTGGCGGCCTATATGGAACGCACGCGGCAGACGGCGCGAGAACAGGGCTGGGTGGAAACGGTGTTCGGCCGCCGGCTGTACCTGCCGGAAATCCGCTCGTCGAACCCCGGCCGCCGTCAGGGCGCCGAGCGCGCGGCGATCAATGCGCCGATGCAGGGCACCGCGGCGGACCTGATCAAGCTGGCGATGATCAATGTGCAGAACTGGCTGCGGACGGAAAAACTGTCCAGCCGGCTGATCATGCAGGTACACGATGAACTGGTGCTGGAAGTGCCGGCCGCCGAGCTGGAACTGATCCGCACCGAACTGCCGCGGCGCATGGCCGCCGCCGCCGAACTGGCCGTTCCGCTGGTCGCCGAAGTCGGCAGTGGTCCGAACTGGGAAGCGGCGCACTGAGCCGGCCGCAACGGCACGGGGTCACCGTCAATGGCGCAAGTCCTAGCAGGACTGCGCCATTTTTTTGCCCCATGCCGGGCGATGGTCAGAAATGGAAGAAACGGCTTACCCAGTATTCGCTGGCCGTCTTTTTTTAATCCTCCGCCCGCCCGCGCCCTGCCATCAGCCGGGCGTACACCGGGCGGCACACCGCTATCCGTGCGCACCGGAAAGCAGTTACATCCAGCGCCGCCAGCGGTACAGCGCATAGACGACGAGACAGATCGCCCAGCAGAACCACAGCGTCCACAGATTGTGGCTGAGGAAATGCGCGCCGCGAACCATCTGGATACCGCTCATCAGTCCGCCCATCAGCAGCGCGAACAGCGTCAGCGGCAGTACCCAGCGTGGCCGCCAGCCGCGTGCGGCGAACGGCAGCGCCAGCAGTGCGAACCCGGCTGACGCGTGGCCGCCGGGGAAGCACTGACCGGCACTCTGGCCGGCCGGCAGCGAGGCAAACAGCGGCAAGTGGATCGCCGTGCCGCCGAACTGGACCAGATCCCACGGGCAATGGTGAACGCTGCCCTGTTTCAGTACCGAGATGGCCAGCGTACACGCCGCCATGCTGAGCAGTACGTAGCCGGCGCGCGTGCGCAGTTCGGGCGAGGTACGCGGCCAGACGATGACCGCCAGGGTGGCGACCCCGATGGCGATGACGAAATTGCGCAGGCCGACATGGCCGATCTCGCGCATCCAGAATGTGTCCTTCAGCGGAAAGCCGCGCTCGGCCGGCGAATACGACAGTGATGCCAGCCAGAAGTCGAGTCGGGCATCCTGCCACAGCCAGAACAGCCCGGCGGCCATCAGCGTCAGTGCCAGCAGGTGGAGACGCCAGAACGCCGTGTCGCGTTGTCGATGGCTGGAAAAGGTAATGTTGGAAATGGGCATGGCAGTCGTCAGGGAGTCGGCGAGCGGGTCAGGCGCTGATTTTTGCATGCCGGAGGGGTTGATAGCCAAATTTGTGCGGCAGAGATTGACCGTGCCACGGGTGTTGTCGTCGCTCAGCCCGTCGTTTCGGCTGCAGATGCCTGCAGTTGCCGGCCAAACTCGGCCAGTGACAGGTCGAGCTGGTGACCGACCGGCACCATCAGCCGGCTGAGTCCGCGTGCGACCTCATCCTCTCCGGCCCGGGTGTCGAGCACGAAGCGGCGGAACAGGTCGTCGAGGCGGATGTCTTCCGGCCGGCGCAGCAGCGCCCAGCGATCGCGCTCGCCGCGCTGCACATAGCCGGCCAGGGTCAACTCGTCCAGTACCAGCCCGATTTCGTCATAGCCGGTATCGATGACCCGGCGCAGCTCCGGCTGGGTCAGCGCGCGGCCTTCGCGCTGGGCATCGGCCAGGCACAACAGGGCTTCGACCGCATCGCGGAACTGGCGCTGCGCTTCGAACTCGCGTCGCCAGGCTGCACCGCGCCAGTAGCTGAGCGCCGCGGTCGTTTCGGCGCCGAGCAGCACGATCAGCCACAGCAGCTGCAGCCACAGCAGCATGATCGGGAAGGTCGCGAACGCGCCGTAGACGAACTGGTAGGACTTGAAGCCGGACAGGTACAGCGCGAACAGCCATTTGGCCATGCCGAGCACCAGCGAGGTACAGAACGCGCCGGTCAGCGCCTGCGACAGCGGCACGTGGCGGTTCGGCACCAGTCCGTACAGCACGGTCAGCATCAGCGTGGACAGCAGCAGGGTGCCGCCGTCCTGGATCAGGCTGGCGAACCACGGCAGGCGATGACCGAGACCGCTTTCGCGCAGCAGCCAGGCCGAGCCGGAAATGCCGACCCCGAGCAGGATCGGGCCGAGCGTCAGCACGGTCCAGTAGACCAGCATGTTCTGCATCAGCGGCCGTCTTTTCCTGACCCGCCAGATGCTGTTGAACGTGCTGTCGATAGTGAACATCAGCGACAGTGCCGTCACACCGAGCGCGCCGATGCCGACGGCGGTGAGCTTGCCGGCGTTGTCGGTGAACTGCTTCAGGTAGACGGTGATGACCTTGCCGGCGAAATCGGGCACCAGATTGGTCAGCAGAAAGGTCTTGAACGCGGCGGAAATGTCGTCGAACACCGGAAACGCCGAGACGACGATCAGTGCGATGGTGAACAGCGGTACCAGCGACAGCAGCGTGGTGAATGTCAGGCTGGCGGCGACCTGGATGCTGCGGTTGTGCATGGCACGGCGCCAGATGAAGGCGGCGAAACTGAGGGGGGGGTCGAGGCGGGCGGGTAGGGCGGGCATGGCGGGCTGGCTATCCGGGGCAATGGCAGGATTATGGCAGCTTATCGACAGCCGGTGCGCCGTGCCTGCCAATCGCCGCGGCCGGGGCGCTCGCGTACCATGCGGCCGACTGCAAGGAGAAAGCCTGATGATCGAAATTCTGGTGTTGTACTACAGCCGTCATGGCGCGACGCGGGAGCTGGCGCGTCAGATCGCGCGCGGGATCGAGCGGGTACCGGGCTGCCGGGCCCGGCTGCGCACCGTGCCGGCGGTGTCGGCGCTGTGCGAGGCCACCGCGCCGACCGTGCCCGACGAGGGCGCGCCATATGTGGAGCAGGCCGATCTGCGCGCCTGCCACGGACTGGCGCTGGGCAGTCCGACCCGCTTCGGCAACATGGCGTCGGCGATGAAGTACTTCTGGGATGGCACCACGCCGGAATGGCTGTCCGGTGCGCTGGCCGGCAAGCCGGCGGCGGTGTTCACCAGCACCGGCAGCCTGCATGGCGGGCAGGAATCGACGCTGCTGTCGATGATGCTGCCGCTGATGCATCACGGCATGCTGCTGGTCGGCATTCCGTATACCGAGCCGGCGCTGAGCACCACCACCGGTGGCGGTTCGCCGTACGGGGCCAGCCACTGGGCTGGCGTCGAGGGTCAGCACCCGCTGGCCGAGGCCGAGCGCACGCTGGCGCAGGCACTGGGCGCGCGGCTGGCAGCGGTGGCGAAAAAACTGGCCGTCGACTGAGCGTCAGGCCTGTGCCGCGTCGACCAGGGTCGGCTTCAGCAGGCGGATCACGTCGGCCGGCGCCAGACAGACCTGATAACCGCGCTTGCCGCCATTGATGAAGATCTTCGGCAGCCCGGCGATGCTCGCTTCCATGTACACCGGCATCGGATGGCGGGTGCCGAACGGGCTGGTGCCGCCGACCAGGTAGCCGGAGTGCTTGTTGGCGGTTTCCGGCGTGCACGGTTCGATGTGCTTGACACCGGCCTGGCGGGCCAGGCTGCGGGTCGAGACTTCGCGGTCGCCGTGCATCAGCACGATCAGCGGCTTCCGGTTCTCGTCCTGCATGATCAGCGTCTTGATCACGCAGTGCTCGTCGACGCCGAGTGAGGCGGCGGCAACGGCGCTGCCGCCGTGCTCCTCATAGTCGTACAGATGGTCGGTCCATTCGACCCCGGCCGCGCGCAAGGCGCGGATCGCCTGGGTAACGGGAAATTTCTGGCTCATATCGTCTTCGAAAAACGGGTAACTGCGGTACGCAGCGCGGATATTCGCGCTGTGCCGCGTCGAAAAAACGGGATTTCCGGGCGATTGTAGAACGTTGTCGCCGTTCGTGCTCCGTTTGCGGTCAAATCCAGGTCTGGCGGGGTTTTCCGGGGCTTCCTGCGCGGCTTTTCATGGTGAAAACGGTCCGGAAAGTGCGGTAAGGAATTGTTTTTCTGCGTAACCAAGTGTTATAAACGGGGCTGCGGCATCCCCCGCGGCGCGTAACGCCGCACTCAGTTCTGCAGTCAGACGACTGTCAAATGCGCCACCTGGCGCACCTCAATTCAGGTCCGGTCCACCCGGACACCGTGTTTACAAGGCAGCTCTTTACGGGCGTGTTTCTGCCCGCGTTTCGCCATCCGGCGGGAGCGGCAAAGCACCGCCCTGGTTGTCGCGATCATTACAGCATTCGCGCAGGACGTCCGGTCCCCGCGAGTCGCCAAGGAGGACGCAGATGTACAAAAGAGCGTTTATCAAGCGCATATCCATCGGGCTTCTGGTCACGGCCGCCCTGCTGGCCGCACTGGTCTGGGGCATCGGCCCGGACGTGCTGCGGGACTACCGGGAAGACCTCGTCTACCTGGGACGCCAGCACCTGTATCTGGTCGGCGTGTCGATGCTGGCCGCACTGGCCATCGGCCTGCCCAGCGGCATTCTGCTCAGCCGGGCGGCAATGCGCCGCCATGCCGAGAAGTGGATGCAGCTTTTCAATATCGGCAACACCCTGCCGCCGCTGGCGGTGCTGGCGCTGGCCATGGTGCTGATCGGCATCGGCGACCGGCCGGCCATCGTCGCACTGTGCCTGGCATCGCTGCTGCCCATCGTCCGCAATACCTACGCCGGCCTGGCCGGCCTGCCGCCGGCGATGCTGGAAGCGGCTGACGCCCTCGGCATGACGCCGCAGCAGCGGCTGCTCAGGGTCGAACTGCCGAACGCGCTGCCGATGATCCTGTCCGGCGTGCGCGTGGCACTGGCGATCAATGTCGGTACCGCACCGCTGGCCTTCCTGATCGGCGCCAGCAGCTTCGGCGAGCTGATTTTCCCCGGCATCTACCTGAACAACCAGACCGCGTTGTTCATCGGTGCCGCCGCGACCGCACTGGTCGCGCTGTTCCTGGATTTCATCGTCGCCAGCTTCGGCCGGCTGATGACGCCGGGCCAGGCGAACTGATTCCGCCATCCCCCCGTGGCCGGCGGTGACGCCGCCGGCACCGCCATGCCCGCCGCTCCGTGCGACCGGCCGGCTGGCCCCACTTCAAGGAGGACCGTCATGACGACATTCCCGTCGCTTTGTTCCACATTCCGGCGCCATGCCGGGCGGCTGCTGGCCGCCGCCATGCTGGCCATTGCCGGTACCCAGGCCGTCGCGGCCGGGCTGGTGATCGGCAGCAAGAACTTTACCGAGCAGCAACTGCTGTCCGAACTGACGGCGCAGTACCTGGAGCACAAGGGCTTCCAGGTCAGCCAGAAGGGCGATCTGGCCACCGTGATCATGCGCGGGGCACTGGAAAGCCGGCAGCTCGACCTGGTGTGGGACTACACCGGCACCGCACTCATCGTTTACAACAAGATCAACGAGCGCATGACGCCGGAGCAGGCATACGACACGGTCAGACGCCTCGATGCCGACAAGGGCCTGACCTGGCTGAACGCATCGGCGCTGAACAATACCTATGCGTTCGCAATGCAGCGCCAGCGCGCCGAACGCGAGGGGATTCGCACCCTGTCCGATCTGGTGGCAAAAATGAACGCCGTCGCCCTGGCCGATCCGTCCGCGGCCTGGCATCTGGGACTGGATATGGAGTTCGCCGGCCGGCCGGACGGGCTCAAGCCGCTGCAGGCGCTGTACAAGCTGCCGCTGACCCGCCCGCAGATCCGGCAGATGGACCCGGGACTGGTCTATACCGCCATCCGCGACGGCTTCGTGCCGGCCGGACTGGTCTACACCACCGACGGCCGGGTCAAGGGCTTCGACATGGTGGTGCTCGAAGACGATCTCGGCTTCTTCCCCAGCTACGCGGCGACACCGGTCGTGCGTGCCGAGGTGCTGGCGCAGCATCCGGGACTGGCCGACGCGCTGAACACCCTGTCCGCCGCGCTCGACAACGAGGCGATGTCGACCATGAACGCCCGCGTCGACATCGAACACCTGCCGGTGCGGACCGTGGCTGCCGATTTCCTGCGCCAGCGCGGACTGATCTGAGGAGGCCGACATGGAAACCTGGCAATACCTGATCCACAACACCGGCTATCTGCTCGGCCTGACGCGCGAACACCTGCAGCTGGTCGGCCTGGCCGTCGGGCTGGCGGTACTGCTCGGCGTGCCGCTGGGGGTGCTGATCGTTCGCTTCCGTTCGCTGGCGTCGCTGGTGCTGGGGCTGGCGACCGTGGTGCTGACCATCCCCGCCATTGCGCTGTTCGGACTGATGATTCCGCTGTTCTCGCAGATCGGGCACGGCATCGGCGCGGTGCCGGCCGTGACCGCCGCCTTCCTGTATTCGCTGCTGCCGATCGTGCGCAATACCCATACCGCGCTGACCCAGGTCGATCCGGGGATACGCGAGGCCGGGCGCGGCATCGGTCTGACCTTCTGGCAACGGCTGAAATGGGTCGAGCTGCCACTGGCGGTGCCGGTGATTTTCGGCGGCATCCGCACTGCCGTGGTGCTGAATATCGGCGTGATGGCGATTGCCGCCATCGTTGGCGCCGGCGGCCTCGGCACGCTGATCCTGCACGGCATCAGCCAGAGTGACATTCGCAAACTGATCGCCGGTGCCGTGATGGTGAGCCTGCTGGCTGTCGTCATGGACTGGGCGTTGCTGAAACTGCAGCGCGTACTGACCCCGAAAGGAATTCGCTGATGATTGAACTCAGAAACCTGTGCAAGCAATTCGTCCAGAAGAACGGCCAGGCATTCAATGCCGTCGACAATGTCAGTCTCAGCGTGCCGGAAGGCGAAATGTGCGTGTTCCTCGGCCCGTCCGGCTGCGGCAAGACCACGACCATGAAGCTGATCAACCGGCTGATCGAGCCGACCTCGGGTTCGGTGCTGATCAACGGCGAGGACACTGCCGGCATCGATACCGTGGCGCTGCGGCGCAAGATCGGCTACGTGATCCAGCAGATCGGCCTGTTTCCGAACATGACCATCGAGGAAAACATCACCGTGGTGCCGCGCATGCTCGGCTGGGACAAGCGCCGCTGCCGCGAACGCGCCCGCGAACTGATGCACATGGTGGCGCTGGACCCGGATCGCTTCCTGCAGCGCTACCCGCGTGAAATGTCGGGCGGTCAGCAGCAGCGCATCGGCGTGATCCGCGCGCTCGCGGCCGATGCCCCGGTCCTGCTGATGGACGAGCCGTTCGGTGCGGTCGACCCGATCAACCGCGAACAGATCCAGAACGAATTCCTGCAGATGCAGCGCCAGCTCGGCAAGACCGTGCTGCTGGTCAGCCATGACGTCGACGAGGCAATCAAGCTCGGCGACCGCATTGCCGTGTTCCGTCAGGGGCGCATTGTCCAGTGCGCCGGCGCTGACGAGATCCTGGCCAAACCGGCCGACGACTTCGTGGCCTCCTTTGTTGGCCAGGACCGCACGCTGAAGCGGCTGTTGCTGGTGCAGGCCGGCGATGTGGCCGACATGCAGGAAACCCAGACCGCCAGCCTGGATACGCCGCTGGGCACGGCGTTCGGCATCATGGACGACAACGACCTGCGCTACCTGACCGTGGTCGACGGGGCCGGCAAGCCGCTCGGTTTCGTCAAGCGCCGCGAGGCGCGCGGCGCGGACGGCGTCTGCGCCGACCGGCTGACCCCGATTACCGTCACCTCGGGGGCGGACGAAAACCTGCGCGTCGTGCTGTCGCGGCTGTACGAGCACAACCTGACCTGGATGCCGGTGGTCGACGCCGATGGCCGCTACAGCGGCGAGGTGTCGCAGGACTATATTGCCAGCTATCTGACCTCGGGCCGGGTTGCCGGACATGCGTCGGCGCGCATGGCGCGCTGATGCGGCATTGACCATCAGCCGCTTCCTGGCAGGAGGCGGTTCAGATTGCTCATACAGGTGGGCACTGACGTTCACCGTGGCGTCGGTGCACGCCCGACTGACAGAAACTGTCGTGAGCACGGCAGTCTGCCTGATTGAATCCTGCCTCTTCCGTCCCCGCCGCCGCGGGGAAACCTCGCTTCGCTCGTCCGTTCTTCGTGGACGGGGTTTACGGACTGTCTGAACCGCTTCCTGCCAGGAAGCGGTTTTTTGTTGTCAGCGGTCCACTTTTCGGATTCCTCTGATTCCGTTGTTTCCTCCCGTGCGGATCATGGCGGAATGCGCTTCCCTGCCCGTTTCTCCGTGCCCCTCTCTCCGTCGCCCTGCTGTTCTGGCGCGACGGCGGGGAAGGGCCCCGTGCGTCGCGCCAGAACAGCAGACGGAGAGCACGGGTATGGAGTGGCATCGTTGGGCAAGGGTAGCGGGCCTGCTGGCCCTGTTGCCGGCAGGGACGGCGCGGGCCGAGCCGGCCGTGGTACTGGAACCGGTCGTTGTCAGTCCGGCCGGAGCGGGTGTCCGGAGCGGGCAGGCGTCCGCCAGTCTGTCGGTCATTGACGGAGACACGCTGGTACGGCGGCGTTTCCACAATCTCGGCGACGGGCTGAAAGAGGTCGAAGGCGTGGATGTCAGCCGGGGCGGCAAGGCCGGCGGGGCGAATATCCGCATCCGCGGCATGCCTGCCGACTACACGCTGATCCTGATCGACGGCAAGCGGCTGAATCAGAGCGCCAGTGTGCGCCCCAACGGTTTTGGTGATGTCGACAGTCACTTCATTCCGCCGGCGTCCGCCATCGAGCGGATCGAGGTCATGCGCGGCGCGATGGCGGTCCAGTACGGTGCCGATGCACTGGGCGGGGTGGTCAACATCATTACCCGCAAGACCGGAAGCCGCTGGGGCGGTTCGTTCCAGCTGGACGGGACCCTGTCGCTGAACCGTGCATTCGACGGAGACCAGGGCGGCACACTGCATGCGAGCGGACCGCTGAAGGCGGGCCTGCTCGGTCTGGCGGTGCGGGCCGGCGCCACGCACCGGGACGGCGCCGACATCCGTTATGCCGATCGCGACGGCCGGACCGTCACGCCGGGCTTCAACGGACTCGGTGCCGGGCGGAGCGACAACTTCGGGTTGCGGCTGACACTGACGCCGGACCCAGCACATGAACTGCTGCTCGATATCGACCGGGCGCGGCTCGCGTATTCGAACCGGCGCGGCGAGCTGGGCACGCTGAATGAGTCGGTACCGGCCCGCGCAGCCGGTGGCGGCTATGCGCCGGACATGGCATTCGACCGCGACCGTTATGCCTTGACCCATCTGGGGCGCTGGGGCGCAGTGCGCAGCGAAACCAGCCTGCTGCATGACCGGACCGCGACCCGGGGCCGGACCCAGCCGATGCGCTGGCCACGCCGGGCCGATGACGGGCAACCGCGGCGGCTCGAACACGGCAATCTGACGCTGGACAGCCGGCTGGTCGCCCCCTGGCCGGACGCGCCGCACCGGCTGACGGCCGGTGGCCAGTACTGGCAGCAGCGCCTGCACGACACGCTGGCCGACAACCCGCAGTCGTCGCTGACCCGGCGGCAGTGGGCCGTGTTTGCCGAGGACGAGTGGCGGCTCAGCGACCGGCTGGCGCTGACGCTGGGCCTGCGGCATGAACACATCCAGGCTGCCGGCGGGCAGTGGAGTCCGCGTGCGTCTCTGCGGTGGAACGCCGATGCACAGTGGACGGTCAGGGGCGGCATCAGCCGCGGGCACAAACCGCCACGGCTGAACCAGACCACGCCCGGCATCATCGGCCTCGGCCGCCAGGGTACGCTGCCGCTGCTCGGCAATCCGCAACTGAAGCCGGAAGCCGCCACCCTGTCCGAGCTCGGCGTGGGCTTCAACACGCTGCGCGGGCGGACGGCTTCGGCGACGCTGTTCCACACCCGCTTCGGCAACAAGATCGAGTCGGTGCGGCTGCCGAACTGCCGCGCAAAGGCGGGCCGGGTACCGGGTTGCGTCGATGTCGGGCCCTGGACCGATCGTCGGGGACGGCCGGTGACCGAGTTCAGTCAGTCGGCCAATATTGGCGCCGCACGCCTGTTCGGACTGGAGCTGGCCACGCGGCAGCCACTGGGCGCGGCCTGGTCGGCCACGCTGAATTACACCCTGACCGACAGCAGGCAGCTCACCGGCCGGGGCCGGGGCCACCCGTTCGGGGACCAGCCACGGCACATGGCCAATGCGCGGCTGGACTGGACGCATGGCGATGCGGCACGCCTGTGGCTGGGCGCCAGCTATCGCGCCGGCCAGTATCGCGGGCTGACGCCGGCGCGGCGCCCGGTCAGCTATGCACCGTATCTGCTGTTCGATCTGGGTGGCAGCCATGCCTTCGGCAAATCGGTCGCGCTGTCCGCGACGCTGTACAACCTGTTCGACAAGAACCTTGTCGACTACGGACCCAATCCGCTGTCGCCGGAGGCGGCGGCCTATGTCAACGCCTACCAGCGGATACAGGAGGGACGGCGGCTGTGGCTGTCGGCTACGCTGCGCTTCTGACCTTGTCGCGTTCTGGCGGGTTCCACGGTGCGATCCTGAACAGCAGCAGCATGCCGGGAACCGCCAGCGCCGTGCACAGCAGGAAGAACGGGGTCCAGCCGAGTGCCTCGACCAGATAACCGGTCGTCGAGTTGATCACCGCGCGCGGCACCGAGGCCAGGCTGGTGAACAGCGCAAACTGGGTTGCGGTATAGCGCGGGTCGGTGGTGCGGGCGATAAAGGCGATGAAGGCGGCCGAGCCGAGGCCGACGCCGAGCGCCTCGAAGCCGATGACGGCGGCCAGCACCATGCGGTCCGCCCCGGTCTGGTCCAGCCAGACAAAACCGAGAATGGACACCAGCTGGACCACGCCAAACAGCCACAGTGCGCGGTTGATGCCGAGCTTCAGCATCCAGATGCCGCCGAGCAGGGCGCCGATCACCGCCGGCCACAGCCCGGCGTGCTTGGCGATCAGGCCGATGTCCGACTTGCTGAAGCCGGTATCGAGGTAGAACGGGGTGGCCAGCGCGGTGGCCATGCTGTCGCCGAGCTTGTACAGGAAGATGAAGCCCAGAATCAGCAGCGCCTCGCGCCAGCCGGCCCGGGTGATGAATTCGCGGAACGGCTCGACCACTGCTTCTTCCAGCGTTTTCGGCGCGGCGCGCATCAGTTTCGGCTCGCTGATGGCCAGTGTCATCAGCAGGCCCGGCAGCATGAACAGGGCGGTGATGAAGAAGACCTCGCGCCATGGCAGGTGGTCGGCCAGGATCAGCGACAGCGAGCCGGGGATCAGGCTGGCCAGCCGGTAGGCATTGATGTGGATGGAGTTGCCGAGACCGAGTTCACGGTCATCGAGGATTTCGCGCCGGTAGGCATCGAGCACGATGTCCTGGCTGGCCGAGCTGAACGACACGCCGATGGCGAGCACGGCGATCAGCGCGATGTCGGCCTGCGGGTGAAACAGCCCGAGTGAGGCGATCAGCACGACCAGCACCAGTTGCGTGGCGCCGATCCAGCCGCGCCGCCGGCCAAGCAGCGGCAGCGAGAAACGGTCCATCAGCGGCGACCAGATGAATTTCCACGTATACGGCAGCTGGATCAGCGCGAACAGGCCGATGGCCTTCAGGTCGACGCCCTCGCTGCGCATCCAGGCCGGGACCAGGTTCAGCAGCACGTACAGCGGCAGGCCGGAGGCGAAGCCGGTGAATACGCAGATCAGCATCTTGCGGGTGAAAATGGCGCGGTACCAGGTCGGGGCTTCGGAGGGGGTCATCAGGCTGTCGCAAAAGCGCCGGCCGGCGCGCGGCCGGCCGGGATCGGGTCGGGAAAGACGCCATTGTGCCATGCTGCGGCGCCATGGCTGGCAGGGATCAGCTGCGGTCGCGCGCGATGCGGTAGAAGGCGAGGCTGCCGCGCAGGTTCGGCAGGAAGTGGATCTCCTTCTCGCCGTCCATGACCTTGCGTTCGGCGATGCGGATGCGGTTCTTTTCGCACAGCGCCTCGAAGTCGCCGAGCATGCACCAGTGAATGTTCGGCGTGTCGTACCACTGGTACGGAATGGTCTCGGACACCGGCATGTGGCCACGGAAAATCTGCCAGCGGTTCTGCCAGTAGCCGAAGTTCGGGAAGGTCACGATCGCCTCGTGCGCGACGCGCAGCATGTCGATCAGGATGGCTTCGGTGTTCTTCATGGCCTGGATGGTCTGCGACAGCACGATGGTGTCGAAGGCGTCGTCGCCGAACTCCATCAGCCCTTCCTCGAGGTCGGCCTGGATCACGTTGACGTCGTTGCCGACGCTGGCGATGACATTGTTGACGTCGAAGTCGACACCGTAGCCGGTGACGCGCTTCTGCTTCAGCGCCGCCAGCAGGGTGCCGTCGCCGCAGCCGAGGTCGAGCACGCGGCTGTCGGCGGGCACCCAGTCGTAGATCTGGCGCAGGTCGGGGCGGAGGTTCATGCGTTCACCTCGCGGGCAACGTTGTTCAGGTAGGTACGCATCAGTTCCACATACGGTGGATCGAGCATCAGGAAGGCATCGTGGCCGTGTGCCGATTCGATTTCGGCGTAGGCGACGCGCTTGCCGGCGGCAACCAGCGCCTTGACCGTCTCGTGGCTGCGTTCGGGGCTGAAGCGCCAGTCGGACGTGAATGCGGCGACCAGGAAGCGGGCGCGGGCCGGCTTCAGTGCGGCAACCAGGTCGCCCTGGTGGCTGGCAGCCGGATCGAAGTAGTCCAGTGCCTTGGTCATCAGCAGATAGGTGTTGGCGTCGAAGTAGTCGGAGAACTTGTCGCCCTGGTAGCGCAGATAGCTCTCGATCTCGAATTCGACATCGTAGCCATACTGGTATTCGCCGCTGCGCAGCATGCGGCCGAACTTGGCACCCATGCCGTCGTCGCTCAGATAGGTGATGTGGCCGAGCATGCGCGCCAGCCGCAGCCCGCGGCGCGGGACCACGCCGTGGGCGTAGAAATCACCACCGTGGAAATCCGGGTCGGTCAGGATCGCCTGGCGGGCAACGTCGTTGAACGCGATGTTCTGCGCGCTGAGCCGGGGCGCCGAGGCGATGACCAGTGCATGGGCGATGCGGTCCGGATAGGCCAGCGACCACTGCAGCGCCTGCATGCCGCCGAGGCTGCCGCCGATCACTGCCGCCCAGCGCTCGATGCCGAGCCGGTCGGCCAGCCTGGCCTGGGTACACACCCAGTCCGGCACGGTCATCACCGGAAAGCGCGAGCCGAATGGCTGGCCGCTGGCCGGGTCGATGCTCGACGGTCCGGTCGAGCCGTGGCAGCCACCGAGGTTGTTGACGCCGACCACGAAGAAGCGGCGGGTATCGATCGGCTTGCCGGGCCCGACCATGTTGTCCCACCAGCCTGCCGCCTTGTCGTCCGGATGGTAGCGGCCGGCAACGTGGTGGTGCCCCGACAGCGCGTGGCAGATCAGGATGGCGTTGCTGTGGTCGGCGTTCAGTTCGCCGTAGGTCTCGAAACACAGGGTATAGCGGTCGAGCTGGCTGCCGGATGCGAGGGCAAGCGGGGTATCGAAGTGCGCAGTCTGCGCTTCGACCAGACCGACGGAGTCGGGTGCGGAGGTCATGGGGGTCAGGGCGGGGATGACAGTCGTGTACGATTATGCCACGCGAGGGCGGCGTGGCGACGACGGTCGCGCTTGCCCGGTGCCGGCCGCACGCCGACAATCGCCGCTCCTGTCGCCTGCCCGTGGAAACCGATGCTCGGCCGCCTGTTCAAGTTCTTCGTGTTCGCCTTTGTCCTGCTGGCGCTGTACCAGTGGCTGTTTTCGCGCGAACAGCGCAAGAGCTTCCGCGAATGGGCGGTGACGCTGGCGCAGGCGCTGGTCATCTCGTCCGGACTGATTGCCATCCTGTACTGGCTGGGCTGGCACTGACAGCATTGACGACGGGCAAGGGGACATCGGGCCGTCCCCGGTAGACTCTGTCCCCCTATGCAACTTGATCATCTCGTCCATACCCTCGGACACCATCTGAAACGCCGTTTCGGCGAGCGGGTGCACAAACTGGCGCTGAACGCCGACTTTACCTGCCCGAACCGCGACGGCACGCTCGGCCGCGGCGGCTGCACATTCTGCAATGTGCGTGCGTTCAGCCGTGCTGCCACCCTGCCGCTGGACCAGCAACTGGAACAGGGCAAGCTCGACGCCGACCGCGCGCGCAAATACCTCGCCTATTTCCAGGCCTATACCAATACCTATGCCGAAGTGTCGGTACTGCGCGAGATGTACGAAACCGCGCTGCGCTCGGCCGATGTGGTTGGCCTGTGCGTCGGCACCCGGCCCGACTGCGTACCGGACGCGGCACTCGACCTGCTGGCCGGCTATCGCGACCGCGGCGCCGAAGTGTGGCTGGAACTCGGTCTGCAGAGTGCATTCGACGCGACGCTGGAACGGGTCAACCGCGGGCATGGCTTTGCTGCCTACCGCGACGCGGTGACCCGGGCGCATGTGCGCGGCCTGCAGGTCTGCACCCATCTGATTGTCGGCCTGCCGGGCGAAACGGCGACCATGTGCCGGATCACGCTGGACCAGGTGCTGGATGCCGGCGTCGAGGGCATCAAGCTGCATCCGCTGCATATCGTGCGCGGCAGCCGCATGGCCGCACAGTTCCGTCGCGGCGAGCTGGCCCCGGTCGGTTTCGACGATTACGTGACCATTGCCGCCGACCTGATTCGCGCCACGCCGGCCGACGTGGTGTTCCACCGCGTGTCGGCAACGGCCAAACGCGACGTGCTGCTGGCACCGGACTGGTGTGCGGAACGCTGGCCGTCGATGCAGGCGATCGCCGACAACCTGGCACGCCACGGCGGGCAGGGCACGACACTGGGCCAGCCGTGGGCGCCTCAGCCGGTGCCCGTGTCCTGAGGGGGCTGGCCCAGCGTGTCGAGGTGCTTCAGGTAGGCGTCGATTGACGCGTCGGTGTAGTGCAGGATCTCGCCCATGGCCCGGGCCACGACTTTCTCCGAGGCAATCGCCTTGTCTGCCGCGCTGCCGGTCATCGACCGCATGACTTCCTGTTTCTGCCGGTACAGCTCGATAAAGCGCCGGGCAAAGGTTTCCCCCTGTTCGGCATCCCGCCGGTAGATGACCACGATCAGCAGGGTGTCGGTGCTCTCCCTGGGAAAAACGAAGGCACCGATCCGGTCGAGCGTCAGTATGGCGTGCAGGACCGGGGAGAACAGCGTGGGGACGGAGAACTGTCCCATCGGCCGCAGGCCGGCCAGCACCGTCTGCCAGCTGGTTTCGGCGCAGTTGGCTTCGCCGGGGTCCAGCCGCCGGAACTGGCAGTGGGGGGTGTACCAGCGCGCCATGTCCTGCTCGATACGCGGCCGCTGGTAGAAGTAAACCGGCAGCAATCGCGCTTCCAGCCGGGTATTGCCGGTAGCGAAGACCCTGTCGGGCACGGTCAGTGGCGCGGCCATGGCCGCGTCCCAGTTGGCCGGGTGGCAGGCGTGTCTGACCCGGTCCAGCAGTGGCAACGCATGCGGGTGATCGCGCCACCCGGTCAGGACGGTGGAATAGGGGGAGACATTGCCGGCATGCATCGGGGGCTCCCATGGCTTGGTGGCATGGCCCCCGATCTTTCCCGCGCGTGCCGCCGATGTCTAATCCGGCTGCGGCGGCTGTGGCGCCAGCCGCCACAGCGAGGTGATTTCCGCGGCGCGCGCAGCATGTAGCGGGTCGTTGTCGTCACTGGCGCGCGGGTGGCGCGGACGGATGTCGTGCCGGTCGATCACGGTCAGTCCGGCCGCGTCGATCATCGCCAGCAGCGCCTCGCGCGTGCGCAGTCCCAGGTGTTCGGCCAGGTCGGACAGGATCAGCCAGCCTTCGCC
This sequence comes from Microvirgula aerodenitrificans DSM 15089, assembly GCF_000620105.1. NCBI lineage: Bacteria > Pseudomonadati > Pseudomonadota > Betaproteobacteria > Neisseriales > Aquaspirillaceae > Microvirgula > Microvirgula aerodenitrificans. Next base: position 127,037 of record NZ_JHVK01000010.1, read on the forward strand.
GCCGGGCGTCAGATGGTCGGCCAGTCCGGCCAGGAAGGCGCGCAGCATGCGACTGTCCGGGTCGTAGACCGCGTATTCGATCGGAGAACTCGGCCGCGCCGGCACCCAGGGCGGGTTGCACACCACCAGCGGTGCGCGACCCGGCGGGAACAGGTCGGCTTCGATCACCTCGACCTGGTGGTCGACGCCGAGCCGGGCGAGGTTGTCGCGGGCGCAGGCCAGCGCGCGCGGGTCCTGATCGGTGGCAATGATGCGCGCGACGCCGCGTTGCGCCAGTACGGCCGCGAGTACGCCGGTGCCGGTGCCGATGTCGAAGGCCAGCGAGGTGTCCGGCAGCGGTGTGCCGGCAACCAGATCGACATACTCGCCGCGCAGCGGCGAGAACACGCCGTAGTACGGATGGATGCGGGCACCGAGTACCGGAATTTCCACCCCTTTCTTGCGCCATTCATGAGCACCGACCATGCCCTGCAGCTCGCGCAGCGACATCACATAGGCGTCGTCGGCCGGCCCGCAGGCTTCCTGGCAGGCAGCGCGCACATCGGGCGCGCGGCGCAGCGGCAACTGGTGGCCGGCCTCGAACGGCAGCAGCAGCATGCCCAGCGTGCGGGCGCGCTGCGACTGGGCCTGCCGGTGCAGATGGAAGGCATCGGCGGCTGACGCGGCCGTCTTGCGCGGCTTGCGGTCGGCGCGGCGCGCCATGGCCTGCAGCAACTGGCGCGCGTTGTGGAAGTCGCCGCGCCACAGCAGCGCCGTACCTTCGCAGGCCAGGCGGTAGGCAAGATCGGCCGGGGTCTGGTCGTCGACGACCTGCACGCGTTTCGGTGCCGGCGTCCCGCCTTCGGCGCGCCAGCGTGCGCTGTGTGCTTCGCCGTTCTCGGTCCAGTGGATCTGCGGGGGGTGTTCGGTCACGGTGTCGGGCTTTTCTGCAGGCAATCGGGCCGCCATTGTAAGGCAGGCATCAGCCGGACAGGGATGCGCCCAGCACATGACCGACGCCGTAGGTGATGGCGGCGGCCAGGCCGGCGATCACGGTCTGGCGCAGCGCGGAGAACAGCGCCGAGCGGCCGTTGAACAGCGAAGTCAGCGCGCCGACCGCAAACAGCGCCAGTGCGCTGAGCACGGCGCTGCCGATCAGGGCCGCCATGCCGTCGAGCAGGGTGAACGGCAGGATCGGCATCAGCGCGCCGAGGGAGAACAGCGCCAGCGACAGACCGGCTGCGCGCCACGGCCGGCCGCCGAGTTCCTTCGGGTCGATGCCGAGTTCCTCGCGCGCCATGGCGTCCAGCGCCGTGTCCTTGTCCGCCATCAGCGTGCCGGCAATGCGCTCGGCCTCGTCCTTCGGCAGCCCCTTGGCGCGGTAGATCAGTGCCAGTTCGTGCCGTTCCGCTTCCGGCGTCTGTTCGATCTCGGCGGCTTCCTTGCCCAGTTGCGAGCTGGCCAGTTCGCGGGCATTGGTGACCGACAGCCATTCGCCCAGTGCCATCGACAGTGCGCCGGCGATCAGACCGGCGCAGCCGGTCAGCAGCACCGACGACGGGCTGGCCGAAGCGCCGGCCACCCCCATCACCAGGCAGAAGTTCGATACCAGACCATCGTTGACGCCGAGTATGGCCGCCCGCAGGTCATTGCCGGAGGCCAGCCCGCGGTGCCACGGCTCGGCGCCGGCAATGGCCGGTCCGCCATCGGCCACGGCCTGAATGACGGCGGCGTGGCCGCGCTCTTCCGACGACAGCGCGGCGGCATCCGGCTGGCCGGCGTACTTGTTGCGGTCGGCGTACTCGGCGGCGGCGATGCTGGAGATGACGAAGGCCGGTCCGAACCAGTGGATCAGCCGCCGCATCAGCCGGGTCCTGAAGTCCTGGCGATGCGGGCGCGGCGTCAGGCCGGCGCCTTCCAGCCGCCGGCGCCAGACCTCGGCATGGCGCCGCTCGGCCTGTGCCAGCTGGGCGAAGATGTCCTTCCGCCCCGGGTCGCGTTCGGCCGCGGCCAGGGCGTCGTACATGGCGGCACTGTTGAGCTCGTCGTGCCAGTTGTCGAGCAGGCGCCGATGTTGGGAATCCGGTTTCATGAGTCTTGATTTGAGTGGGCAATATCGTGGCCGATACCCCGTAGAGTAGGGGGAAATGGCGGCGGATGGCATCCCGGGGGAAAACCGATTTCCCCTCCGGGCGTTAGCCGCTATCCTGCCTGCTCGCTGTGGAGCTTTTCGATGCTGCTGTCCTCGTTGTCTGCCTTTGTTTTTGCCACGGTGATCGGCCTGCTGCCGATTATCAACCCGCTGTCGACCACGGCGCTGCTGCTGGCCATCACCCACGACCTGACACCGGCCGAGCGCAAGCGGCAGGTGACGCTGGCGTGCGCCTATCAGGTCGGCATCCTGACCACTTTCCTGCTCGCCGGCGAGCTGATCATGACTACCTTCGGCATCTCCATTCCCGGGCTGCAGATCGCCGGGGGACTGGTGGTCAGCTTTATCGGTTTCCGCATGCTGTTTCCCGACGAGCAGCCGCTGCCGCGCAAGGTGCACGAGGAAGCGCGCGCCAAGCCGGATGTCGCCTTCACCCCGCTGGCCATGCCGATGCTGGCCGGCCCCGGTTCGATCGCGGTGGTGATCGGCATGTCGTCGTCGATTCGCGACCTGTCGCGCGGCGCGATGTGGATGGGCTTCGTGTCGGTCATCATCGGCATCCTGATCACGTCGGTGGTGTGCTGGCTGACGCTGCGCAGCGCCGGCTGGGTACAGCGTACGCTGGGCACCGGCGGCGTCAGCGCAGTTGGACGGATCATGGGGTTTCTGCTGATCTGCCTCGGCGTGCAGTTCATCATCAATGGCATCAGCAGTGTGGTTCACGGCTTCTCGACAACGCTGATCTGAGCCTTCTGCGGGCGGGCGTGAACGATGGTTGCCGCAGAAGGTCCACGACAGGGTATTGTCCGTTTTCGTCCCGGTGCCGGAGGTTGCCATGTCACTGATCCGTATCGATGATCCATCCGTGCCGCCCGCGTCGGAGATCACGCCGCAGGCGTGCTATCTCGATCGCCGTCGCCTGATGGCGACCGGGCTGGCGGCATCCGCCGGCCTGCTGTGGCCGGGGCTGGCTGCGGCAGCGCCCCTGTCCGGTACGCCGGGCCGCTATTCGACCAGCGAGGCGAAAACCCCGCTCGACGACATCACCCGCTACAACAACTTCTACGAGTTCGGCGCCGACAAGGGCGACCCGGCCCGCAACGCCGGTCACTTCAAGCCCCGGCCATGGGCGGTCGAGGTCGGCGGCTTCGTCGACCGGCCGCGCACCTTCTCGCTCGACGAGATCCTGAAGCTGGCGCCGCTGGAGGAACGCATCTACCGGCTGCGCTGTGTCGAAGGCTGGTCGATGGTGATTCCGTGGCTGGGCTTTCCGCTGTCGGCGCTGCTGAAGCAGGTCGGGCCGCAGTCGCGCGGCAAGTTCGTCGAGTTCGTCACCGTGTCGCGTCCGGCCGAGATGCCGGGGCAGCGGATGCTGCTGCTCGACTGGCCATACCGGGAAGGCTTGCGTATCGACGAGGCCATGCACCCGCTGGCCATCCTTGCCGTCGGCCTGTACGGCGAGACGCTGCCAAACCAGAACGGCGCACCGGTACGGCTGGTGGTGCCGTGGAAATACGGCTTCAAGAGCATCAAGTCCATCGTGAAGATCAATCTGGTCGAGCGTTCGCCGCAGACCAGCTGGATGAAGTCCGCGCCGGACGAATACGGCTTTTTCTCCAATGTGAACCCGGACGTCGATCACCCGCGCTGGAGCCAGGCAACCGAACGGCGCATCGGCGAGCTGTTCAAGCGCAAGACGCTGCCGTTCAACGGCTATGGCGAGCAGGTGGCCGGGCTGTATCGCGGGCTCGACCTGCGCAAATGGTTCTGATGCGCCGCCACTGGCCGCCTGCGCCCGCCCGGCTCAAGGCGCTGCTGTTCGCGCTGTGCCTGCTGCCGCTGGCCTCCATCGTCTGGCGGCTGCTGCTCGGCCACCAGACCAACCCGGTCGAGTTCCTCACCCGGGAAACCGGCTGGTGGACGCTGACCATGCTGATGATCACCCTGGCGGTAACGCCGCTGCGCCGGCTGAGCGGCTGGAACGCGGTGATCCGGTTGCGGCGCATGCTGGGGCTGTTCGCCTTTTTCTATGTGTCGCTGCATTTCCTGACCTATCTGTGGCTGGACCAGATGTTCGACCCGTTCACCATCGTCCATGACGTGGTCAAGCGGCCGTTCATTACGGTCGGCTTCGCCGCCTTCGCCATGCTGGTGCCGCTGGCGCTGACTTCGACCGATGGCTGGATGCGCCGGCTCCGGCGGCGCTGGGGGCAATTGCACCGCCTGGTCTACCCGATCGCCATCGCCGGGGTTGTGCACTTCTGGTGGCTGGTCAAGGCGGACATTCGCGAACCGGCGCTGTTCGCCATGGTGCTCGGCGTGCTGCTGGGGACCCGCCTGTTCTGGCGCTGGCGGCAGGGGCGGTCCGCCGTCGCGGGGCACGGGTAGCCGCGGCGAAACCACCCGGTCGCCAGGCACGCGCACCGGGTCGGCCGGCGCGGGGCCGGATCAAGAAAGTCACAGATCGTCATGGACTTGCGGTTGCGGCGATGCAACAGCCATGCTATTAAAGTTGTCGCTGTACAGCCGCCGCATCTGAACGAAATTGTTGCCTTTTACAAGGAAACGTTCATGAACCGAAGCACCGGTTATAGCTCGCTGAATACGGCCTCCCTCAAGGAAATCGAGCAGACCACGGGGTTCTCGCTCGGGCCGTGGCGCGAACGCTTCATGCATCGTCCGATTACCCGGACGGACCGCAAGCAGGCAGAGGCCCGCCGCTTTCACGAAGACCTGGACGCGCTGCTCGACGCCGTTTACGGCAAGCGCGATTAGCAACCGCCCTGCCGGACCCGCCACGGTCCGGCATCACACTGCACGCATCCGGCCATGGCGCCGGCTGATGTTAGAATCCGCCGCATGCGCTTTCTTTCCTCGGCCCTGCTCGCCTGCCTTCTTGCTGCCTGCGGCACAACCGGCTCCAGCCAGCCGGTCGCCGCCGGCTACTATCGGGTCAAATCCGGCGACACGCTGTACCGCATTGCCGTCAATCACGGCCGCAGTGTCGGTGAGCTGACCCGCTGGAATGGCCTGGGCGATGCCTCGCGCATCGAAACCGGGCAGGTGCTGCGGGTTTCGCCACCAACCGGCGCTTCCCGCCCGTCCGGCGGCACGGCATCGAAACCGTCGACGACAAAACCCGCACCGAAACCGTCAAGGATACCGCCGCCGGCCGAGCCCGCGCCGGCATCGGGCATCAGCCTGGCCTGGCCGGCCAAAGGGCAACTGGTCGGTCGTTTTGACGGCAGCAGCAACAAGGGCATCGACATCGCCGGTGCCGCCGGCGACCCGGTCTATGCTGCAGCGGCCGGCAAGGTGGTGTACGTCGGGCGTGGCATCCGCAGCTACGGCAATCTGCTGATCATCAAGCACAACAACGACTACATTTCCGCCTATGCGCACAACCAGACCCTGATCGCGCGGGAAGGGCAGTCGGTGCGCAAGGGGCAGAAGATCGCGACCATGGGCGACACCGCCAGCAACCGGGTCAAGCTGCATTTCGAGCTGCGCCTGCGCGGCAAGGCGGTGGACCCGCTGCCATACCTGGACTGACGCCGACGCCGGCGTGACGTATTCTTGAAGCTGTTTCTTCCTGCAGGAGAGAGGCGTTGCCTGATGCTCGCGTCGACCTGCCTTCCCTGAACGCCGGCGACAATATCGTCGCCTGCCACGAGTGCGACCTGGTACAGCGGCTGCACTATCCGCCGCGTTCGCGCGTGGTGCGCTGCGCCCGCTGCGGCGGCGTGCTGCTGCGGCATGACCCGAACGAGATCTCCCGCACTCTGGCGCTGGCGCTGGCATCGATGATCATGTTCATCGTGGCCAATGCCTTCCCGATCGTGGCCATCGACATGCAGGGCAATACCACGGCCAGCAGTCTGGCCAGCGCCGTTCGCCATCTGTGGCTGGACCGGATGTATCTGGTCGCCATCCTGGTGGCGGTCACCACCATCGTCGCCCCGGCCGGCATTCTCGGCATGCTGGTCTATGTCCTCGGTGCGGTCAGGCTTGGCCTGCGCCCACCGGCCGCACCGCAGGTGCTGCGCTGGCTGCACCTGTCGCGGCCATGGGGGATGATCGAGGTGTTCCTGCTCGGCGTGCTGGTCTCGGTGGTCAAGCTGACCCACTACGCCAGCGTGATGCCCGGCCTGTCGCTGTGGGCGCTGCTGCTGCTGATCCCGATGATGGCCGGCATGTCGGCGTCGTTTCATCCCGACGCGATCTGGCGCCGGCTGGGGAGCCTGCGGTGACGGTGTGGCGCACGGCGCGACAGCGCGGACTGGCCAGCTGCCATGCCTGCGGTTTGCTGTCACGGCTGCCGGCCGACGGACACGGCCATTGCCCGCGCTGCGATGCGATGCTGCACGTGCGCAAGCCGGCCAGCCTGGCACGCGCGTGGGCGCTGCTGCTGGCGGCAATGATCCTGTATATCCCGGCCAATGCGCTGCCGATCATGATTACCGGCTCCATCGTCGGCGTGCAGGCCGATACCATTCTCAGCGGCGTGGTCTACCTGTGGATCAGCGGCTCCTGGCCGCTGGCGCTGCTGGTGTTCTTCGCCAGCATCATGGTGCCACTGCTGAAAATGATCGCGCTGACGCTGCTGCTGATCACCACCCAGCGCCGCTCGACCTGGCTGCCGCAGCAGCGGCTGAAGCTGTACCGGCTGGTCGAGTTCGTCGGCCGCTGGTCGATGCTCGACATCTATGTCGTCGCCATTCTGGCCGCGCTGGTGCAGATCCAGTCGCTGGCTTCCATCAATCCCGGGCCGGGCGCCGTCGCTTTTGCGGCGGTGGTGGTGCTGACCATGCTCTCGGCCCTGAGCTTCGATCCCCGCCTGATCTGGGATCCGCTCGATGATCAACCGGATGTGGACCGTCCCGGAGAGCCGCATGTCGCAAAACCCTGAGCAGGACGCACTGGATGCGCTGCCCGTCGCCAGCGAGGACCCGCCGAAAAAGCGCTCGCTGCAGCTGGTATGGATCATTCCGCTGGTCGCCGCGCTGATCGGCGGCTGGCTGGCGGTCAAGTCGGTACTCGAGCGCGGACCGGTCATCACCATCACCCTGCTGTCCGCCGAAGGGCTGGAGGCCGGCAAGACCAGGATCAAGTACAAGGACGTCGATATCGGCGTGGTCAGCCATGTCGCGCTGTCACCCGACCGCAAGCATGTGGTCGCAACCGCGGACATGGCCAGGGACACTGGCTCCATGCTGCTGAAGGACACCCGCTTCTGGGTGGTCAAGCCGCGTATCGGCGTCGGTGGCGTGTCCGGGCTCGGTACCCTGCTGTCCGGCGCCTATATCGGCATGGATATCGGCAAGTCGACCGAGGAGCGGCGGAACTTCGCCGGACTGGATGTGCCACCGGTAGTGACCGGCGAGCTGCCGGGTCGCCAGTTCACGCTGTACACCACCGATATCGGCTCGCTGGGGGTCGGTTCGCCGGTCTATTTCCGTCGCATCCAGGTCGGGCAGGTCACGGCATTCCAGCTTGATGCCGACGGGCGCAGCGTCACCCTGCGCGTGTTCATCAACAGCCCGTACGAGAAATACGTGACCAGCAGCAGCCGCTTCTGGCAGGCGAGCGGGCTGGATGTCAGCATCGATGCCAACGGTGTGAAACTGCAGACCGAATCGCTGGCAGCCATCCTGGCCGGCGGTATCGCCTTCCAGGACGCCAGCGACCTGCCGGCCGGTCAGCCGGCGAAGGAAAACACCTCGTTCCGGCTGGCGGCGGACAAGGTGCAGGCGATGAAGACGCCGGATACCGATACCCGCACCTTCCTGATGTATTTCACCGAGAGCCTGCGCGGGCTGTCGGTCGGTGCGCCGCTGGACTTCCGCGGCATCGTCATCGGTGAGGTCAAGTCGATCGATCTCGAATACGACCCGAAGGGCCGAAAACTGTTGTTCCCGGTCGAGGTGGCGATTTACCCGCACCGGTTGCAGGCGCGCTATCGCCGGCCGCAGGATCAAAAGCTGGCCGACTCCTCCGAGGAACACCAGCGCAAGCTGCTGGATGCGATGGTCGAACACGGCTTCCGCGGCCAGTTGCGTACCGGCAACCTGCTGACCGGGCAGCTGTATATCGCGCTCGACTTCTTCCCGACCCTGCCGAAAACCACAATCGACTGGCGTCAGGAACCGCATGTGCTGCCGACCACGCCGGGCAGCTTTGGCGAATTGCAGAACTCGGCCGCCAGCATCCTGAAGAAGATCGACAAGATCCCGTTCGACGAGATCAGCCGCGAGTTGCGCGTCGCCATTCGCGACCTGAACCGCGCCATCAACAGCAGCGACAAGCTGATCCGCCGCCTCGACGGCGAGGTCGCGCCGGAAGCGGCGGCTACGCTGGCCCAGGCGCGGCGGACGCTGGACACTGCCCAGGGCACGCTGGCGCAGGACGCACCGCTGCAGCAGGACCTGCGCGGCACGCTGCGCGAGGTTGGCCGCGCGGCGGAATCGCTGCGCAACCTGACCGATTACCTAGAGCGCAACCCCGAAGCGCTGCTGCGCGGAAAGGAAAAAGACCAATGAGACGCTCCGTTGTTCCGATGATGCTGGTGGCGGCGCTGGCCGCCTGCGCCTCGCCGAGCCCCCGTTTCTACAGCCTGGCCGACAGCTCGCTGCCGGTCGGCGCCTCCGCGTCGGCGCAGGTGAAGCTCGCACTGGTCGCGGTGACCGTGCCGGACGCCGTCGACCGGCCGCAGCTCGTCGTGCGCCAGGACGGCGCGCTGCGGATCATGGAGCAGCGGCGCTGGCTGCAGCCGCTGCGCAGCGATATCGCCATGGCACTGCGTGCCGATCTGGCGACGCGGCTGGGCATGGCCGTGGCGGGGCCGGGGCAGGCTGCAGGCCAGGAGGCGGTCTACCGGCTGACGGTGGATATCCAGCGTTTCGACTCGACGCTCGGGGGACCGGCGGCGCTGGAGGCGCTGTGGACCCTGACCCGTGCCGGGGGCGCGGCGGTCGACAGCGGCCGGGTCGCCCTGAGCGACCGTGCCGCCGACGGCAGTTATGACGCGCTGGTTGCGGCTCATGGCCGGATGCTGGCGGAACTGGCCACGCGTATCGCGGCAGCCGTACCGAAGTCCTGACAACGAGGGGTGAACACCATTGCGGGCGCCTTGTGGGCGCCCGCAATGGTGACCGGGGAGGCAGCCTACTTGCGCTGTCTGGCCTGCATTTCGCGGAACCATTTCGGATGGTGGCTGCGCGCCCAGCTGGCGGTGACCACGCCTTCGACCATGGCCCGGATCGTGCCCTTGACCCAGATTGCCGCATAGACGTGGATGATGATGCCGGCGATCAGGATCAGCGCCGACCAGGCATGGAACAGCAGGGCCAGGCGGATCAGCGGGATCGGGAACATCGGCGCGAAGTACGGTCGCCACATGATGAAGCCGGTGACCAGCATCACCAGCAGGCAGCCGGCCATCAGCCAGAACATGCCTTTCTGGCCGCCGTTGTACTTGCCGGTGTCGCCGACCTCGCCGCCCTTCAGCACCGTGCCGACCGCCATCATCCACTTGATGTCCTCGCGGTTGACCAGGTTGTGCTTCCAGTAGCGCAGGAACATGACCGAGAAGCCGGTGAACATCACCACGCCGACGAACGGGTGGATGATGCGCGCCAGTTGCGGCGTGCCGAACACGCCGGTCAGCCAGAAGAACGCCGGATAGAACAGCGCCAGACCGGACAGCGCCAGCAGCACGAAGCAGAAGGCAACGATCCAGTGGTTGATCCGCTCGATGGCGCGGTAACGGACAATGAGGTTTTCACGGCTCATTTCGGTTGCTCCTCATCGTTGTCGTCATCGGTGCGGTTCGGGCCCACGGTGATGTAATGGAAGAAGCCGAACAGGCCGGCGGCGGCGATGCCGACGGTGGCCAGCGGCTTCAGCAGGCCCTTCCACAGGCTGACCACCGGGCTGATGGCCGGATCTTTCGGCAGGCCGTGATACAGCTCCGGCCGGTCGGCGTGGTGCAGCACGTACATGACGTGGGTGCCGCCGACGCCTTGCGGATCGTACAGCCCGGCGTTGTCATAGCCGCGCGACTTCAGGTCCTCGACCCGTTCGCCGGCGAAGGTCTTCATGTCCTCCTTGCTGCCGAAGCGGATCGCGCCGGTCGGACAGGTCTTGACGCAGGCGGGTTCCTGGCCGACCGACACCCGGTCGGAACACAGCGTGCACTTGTACGCCTTGTTGTCGACCGGATTCAGACGCGGAATGTTGAACGGACAGCCGGAGATGCAGTAGCCGCAGCCGATGCAGTTCTCTTCCTGGAAGTCGACGATGCCGTTGCTGTACTGGATGATCGCGCCGGGCGACGGGCAGGCCTTCAGGCAGCCCGGTTCGCTGCAGTGCATGCAGCCGTCCTTGCGGATCAGCCATTCCAGCTTGCCGTTTTCCTCGACCTCGGCATAACGCATCACCGTCCACGACTGGGCGGTGAGGTCGGCCGGGTTGTCGTA